>DAIRET010000170.1:0-6087 GCA_036795455.1 Ignavibacteriaceae bacterium | reverse complement strand
ATCTTCTGCGGGTCAGTATCAAGATCGGCAATAAGTACCGATTCAAAATCTGTTCTATAAAAATCGAGAGCTAAAGTAGCCTCTCTATAATTCCATAGAAAATAGTAAGTAAGATTAGCACCGTAATTCCATGCTTTCTCCTGTTCCAGTCCGTAGCCGAAATCCACTGTATTTTTAATCTCGATACTTCTTGAACTGGCGAATGCCGAAGCATATTCAGTGAATATGTTTGAAGTTCTGTAACCTTTACCACCGGCAACACGGAAAATTAGATCGTCATTTAATGCGTATCTTAAATGAAGTCTGGGTGTTATCATACTTTTATAGAAACTATGATAATCGTATCTGATTCCCGCAATAAATGAAAAATGTTCATCCAGGGTAAAAGTATATTCAAAAAATGCACCGGGAATTCTTTCGATTCTATTGAATGTCTGCGAAAGGAATTCTTCGTTATATTCATCGAAAATAAAACTGCTGCCTAATTTGAATTTACTTATCTCTTCAACAAAATATGATTGATAAATAAAGTTGAAATAACCGTTCCCCTGTGTACCGGAATAATCCTTCAAACCGAAATGAGAATTGCTTCTATACTTATTGTAAGATAACTGGAAGCCGAAACTTTTATCGTGTTCATCCGGGAACACATACCCTGTTTTTATGAACAGATTAAGGTTATTGCTCTTATTTCCGAAAGAATAAGACGAAGGAATGCCGGCAGTATTCAGAATAGTTCCTCCTTTTTTATCTTCATCCACGTATTGAAATCCGAATTGGCTTTCTAAACCGGAATGTGAAAAGTATTGCCATTTCTGCATCACATTATAGTTTGAAAATGTAGGAGCGTCCATAAAACCATCGCCGTTAATATCGAATTTATGTTTTCTTTGACTTGCATGAAAAAACGTAATTGCCGATAAATGCTCATTTACATCAAATTTGTAATTGAGATTTCCTTCAAAGCGGCGGTCATAATCTGCAAAAAGATTTATGAATACAGGTTTTTCATCCACTGCGGTTGATTTTTTAAAATCAACATCAATCTGCCCTGTGATTGACTCAAAACCGTTTACAACCGAGCCGACACCTTTGGAAACATTTATTGCGTTTATCCATGTACCTGGGATAAATGTTAGTCCCGCAGAAGAAATTAATCCGCGCAAATAAGGAAGATTTTCAGTTGTGGTTTGTGTATAAACTCCTGCTAAACCGAGCATCTCAATCTGTTTTGCACCTGTAATTGCATCTGTAAATGAAACATCAATAGTCGGATTAGTTTCAAAACTTTCTGAGAGATTGCAGCATGCTGCTTTGTACAGCTCTTTCGTTGTTATAGTTTCGGAATTTTCAACTCCGAAGTAGTCGATTACCAAACCGGATTTATTCCCTTCAACTTTTACTTCCTGGATTTCAGTTCCGCTTAATTGAAGAATAAAATTAACCTCATGTTGTCCGGTTACTTTGATTGTATCGGATTTGTAACCAATGTAGCTTGCAATAAGGATATTCGACTCTTTTGAAGTTTTGAAAGTAAATTTCCCTTCAGCATCTGATGTAGTCCCGATTGTTGTTCCAAGCCAAAAAATATTTGCACCTAAAAGCGGGATAACTTTTCCGTTTTCATCTTTCCCTTTTACGATACCATGAATACTTTCCTGTGAAAAGCCGGTTGATGATAAAAGTAAAAGAGATAAAAATATTAACTTTTTCATATACTCTCTTCTCCTCAATGTGTTTTCGGGTTTTCGCGGTATAAACAGCATTTGGGAAGAGAAGCATACACACTATCGGGTGCTTTGAATTTCTCGGTATCGTGCCCAACTGCGGCTACTCTTTTGTGAAGAGAATCCGCCTCTATACTCGTTTCAAATATAACCCGGAGCATCTTGGATTTCTTATTCCATTTGGAATACTTTACTTCAGGTATTTTCAATGCACTTTCAATTCTGTCAACACATTGGTTACAATTGCCGAAAACTTTAAACTTAATTTCCTTTTCGGTTTTATCCTGTGCTGTTATGGTTAATGTAATTATTAATGCTAAGGCTAACATTAAAATTGATTTCTTTATTTTCTTCATTTTTGTTCCTTCTCAAGTTTAAACTATGGATTATTATTTCATAAATCGGAATTGTACAGATATAGTCATACGTTGAATGACCCATCATTTACAATCGATTGTTGATTCTGTTAGTAAGAAGAAGGAACTAGATCAGATTAAAAAAACTGAGTAGAGTATATTAAGCGGGGACTTCGGTGGTGAATAGTAAACGATTACCGGGGTTAAAAAACATTTTTCGGAAACTCCGGGAGGATTAATTGATTGTAACGGTAAAGCGTTTCCGGTCGGGTTGAATTTTGTTTTAATTTCCCCGGTATACACATCATCAATCTTAACTATTTCGGTTTCGTTTGTGCAGCAACCTTTAGGTATTTCGCAGCATGATGATTCACAACATGAATCGCTGCATTTACATTCCGTATGCCCGCCAGTAAGTTGTGCGATTTTAACGGAATGAACCTCGCCGCTGCATAGGTGCCTGGACAATACCACCCCGGTTGAGCCGAATAGATATATTATGATGAACGCTATTTTTAATCCGTTTTTCATGATGCAAAAGTAATAATTGACAAAAACATAAACAATGGAAAATGTGGGGATATGAAAGCTCGGATTTGTTATCCTCCATAAAGATATTCTTATTAGTTGTGAACTTATTATGGTGGTACCGCAAGAACGGACAAAATCGTACGTCTAAAAATAGTTCATACTCTTCTTGTACAATCCGGGAAAAGAAGTGATACTCCAGGCAGTGTTTTAGGCCTGATATGAAGAAAATATCAAAACCTTCAATAAGAAAGAGCTGTGGACAACATAAAAAGTAAGAAAAGTTTTATAAATTTCATTTCGAAAATAAAATTGTAAGGTAATAGAAATATGAAAAACCTGGTTTTGCTCTTTCTGCTTCTAAATGTAATCCTGTATAGCCAGACATACAAAATGAATATCAACATGAAGGACGGAAGTAAAGTTGAGTTCTCGGTAGGGGAGATTCAGACGCTGACTTTTGGACCTTCAATGAGCATTAAAAATTTTAGCGATATGGACGGAAAGATTGAAGGATTCTCCGTTTCACAAAATTATCCGAATCCTTTTAATCCTACTACTTCAATCTTGTATCAAATACACAAGACTTCATTGGTTAAAATAAATGTTTTTGATGTTCAAGGATCATTGGTTAAGGAATTATTCAATGGTATGAAGGAAGCAGGTGAATACAAAATCAATTGGAATGGTACAAATGAAGCTAACATTAACGTATCAAGCGGGGTTTATATATACACAGTAAGTATTGAGAACCAGGTTATCTCAAAACAAATGATTTTATTAAGATGATGGAGGGAAAAATGAAAAAGTTGTTTTTATTGTTCATGGTATTTTCCGTAATAAGTGTGTTCCCGCAGGCGTTAAATGTTGTTTTACAAGACGGGCAATCCAGGTTGATTAATATTTCCGAAATAAGTAGTTTGACATTTACTAACACTTTGCTGGAAACCGTAAATGGGAATCCGGAAATGGTTGGAGCGAATGCACTACACATTTATTCGAATAGTATAGTTACTGAAATTTTTGTCTGGCATATTGATAGCATATATTTCAATACAGAGAGAACGATGGCGTTTTTTCAGACAAGTACCGGGCTGAAGGAATTTGAAATCTCCGCTATCGACAGCATAAAGTTCTCAAACATGTTGGACTCCAGAGTATATATTACTTATCTTGATTCCACCGTTCAAGTTGTCAATCCTTACCAAGATCAAGGAGTTTCTATTTCGGTGCAGGGTGCTGATGTTATTGTAAATTCAACTGGAGGTCTTAGTGGAATAAATTATATTCTATCCGGTTCAACCTCGGATGGAATGTTCAAAGTCTATTCCGATAAAAAACTAACAATTGTAATGGATAGCGTTCAGATTACAAATCAAGATGGTCCCGCCGTAAATATTCAATCATCTAAAAGTATCACTGTTTATTTAGCCGAAGGCTCAATAAATACATTAACGGACGGATTAAATTATACAGCCGCACCGAATAATGAAGATCAGAAAGCAGCATTTTTTAGTGAAGGGCAGCTTGTATTCAGTGGTACCGGGGAATTAATCATAAACGGAATCGGGGCGGATAAGCATGCATTGGCGAGCGATGATTACATTGAAATCAATAACGGAACTATAAAAATTAATAGCGCTAAAAAAGACGGCATCAATGTAAACGACAGTTTTACAATGCGGGGTGGTTCGGTTAACATAAAAGCCGATGGAGATGGGATTGACGGAGGCGAAGGAATTATGGAATTCCAAAACGGGGATATTACAATCTTGAGCACGGTTGAAGGGAAAGATGCTATAAAATCAACTAATAATATTGTTATTTCGAGCGGCAATTTTGATATAAAAGTTCAGGGAAATCGCTCAAAGGGAATTAATTCTACCCTGTCTGTTAATATTACCGGGGGCACTTTAGTATTCAATACTTCGGGGAATACTGTACTTCAGGCTTCTGGTTCGGGATATGATCCTTCTTATTGTACTGCAATCAAGGCGGATATTGATGTGAATATTGAATCTTGTAATATTACAATCAATACAAGTGGACAAGGAGCGAGAGGTATTTCTACGGATGGTAATCTTACGATTAAATCCGGCTCGGTTTCAGTAACATCCACCGGACATGGGAGTACTTATGTTAATTCTTCCGGAGTTGCAGACGCTTACACAGGACCATGCTTAAAATCGAACGGTAGGTTTTTTATACTGGATGGTACACTAACTCTGACACATTCAGGCAAAGGGGGAAAGGGAATAAATGTAGACGGAAAAGTTACTATCGGTTCTTCAGAAACCGCTCCGGTAATTAATGTTACTACCACAGGGCAATCGATTTTAATATCAACAAATAACTACGCGGAAGCAAAAGCGATCTCTTCCGATAGTGCTATTACTATCAATAATTGTAACCTCACAATTTCATCGGCGGATGATGCAATAAAATCGAAGGATTCAATTACAATTATTAATGGAACAATTGTAATTAATCAATCCTTTGAAGGAATAGAAGCTCCATTTTTAACGATAAATGGCGGCGATATTACTGCCTTTGCATCGGATGACTGCTTAAATGCAACAATGGGCGACGACCAAATGTTTAATGACGGCAGTAAATTGATAATTAATGGCGGATACATAATGGTTAGTGCTTCCTCGGGTGATGCAATAGATAGTAACGGCGACCTTTACATCAACGGTGGGACTATTATTGCACACGGTCCACAATCTTCCCCTGAAGTTGGCGTTGATGTAAATGGACAGTTTAGAGTGAATGGCGGATTCCTAATTGTATCGGGGACAAACTCGAATATGACGCAAGCTCCCAATTCTGCATCAACTCAAAGATCTGTTGTATTGAAAACATCTTCGCAAATTACAGCCGGGACATTATTCCATCTTGAAGACGCTTCGGGAAACAATTTGGTAACTTTTGCACCGAAGAGAAGGTATTATTCGATTATCTTTTCATCTTCGCAGCTAACCCAGGGAACAAGCTATAAAGTTTTTACGGGAGGAAGTTCAACGGGTACGGTACAGCATGGTTTTTATACCGGGGGTACTTATTCGGGTGGAACACTAAGAAAAACTTTTACACTTACAAGTACGGTGCAGACAGTAACTTTCTGAGAATATAGACTTTCTTAAGCATTTTTGAACCCATCCCTTTTCCCTCCTCCGAAGGGTCGTTCCGACTTTCACAAAGGGAGGGGAGGGAAAAAGCCCCCCAACATCTGAACGAACTTTAAGTTTCGTACTAACATTATTGCTTAGAGGTAAAAACATTAGAATATTACTAAGTACGACACAGAATGATCATCCATGGTTCTCTGTGGACATACGAAAAACTTTCCTAAAACGGGAAACAAAAACCTGGTTAAAAATTCAAATTCAGTATTACCCCGGCAGTGTAGTAATTAATCGAATACCCGGCAAATTCACTATGTTGAAATGAAACCGCAAGTTTTAGTAAATACG
>DAIRET010000015.1:0-28005 GCA_036795455.1 Ignavibacteriaceae bacterium | reverse complement strand
AATCCTTTCAATCCGTCAACGCTGATAAGGTATGAGTTACCGAATGAAAGCAGTGTAAAGTTGATTATTTACAACTCGCTCGGGCAGGTTGTAAAAGAATTGGTAAGTGAAGTTCAACAGTCAGGTTATTACGAAGTTAATTTCAATGCTAGTAACCTCTCAAGCGGAATTTATTTCTACTCAATTTCTGCAACTTCAACCGAAGGGAGTAAAGAGTTCAGGGATGTTAAGAAGTTAATGCTTTTGAAGTAGTTTTCAGAGGGGCGGGCTATAATGTCCGCCCTTTTCCTAAATTTTCCATACACGTATTTGTAAATCTCCCAAAGAGACAGGCGTTGGTTAATGAGAGAAAGCCTCGGCTATAAATCTCTTTTAAAAAGGTTCCCAATGGGAAAGCTAAAATGGTTCCCGGGGGGACAGGTGAAACCGTTCTGTATACCGGCAACTCTTTGCTTTGCGGGGCTGTCCTGAAAGTAATAAAAACGGTTGAAACCGTTTATAAATGTTAAGTTTTTCGCTTAAAAACCAACAGTTGAAACTGTTGGTTAATGAGAAAAGGGACTTGTAAGACAGCCCCTTAATAAGAATATGCTCGAGTAAAATTCTCATTAACCCACGATTTTAATCACGAGGGAGTAGAAACAAAAGCCCAACTACATTCCAAATACCGGAAACAATATTCTTTGCATTCCCTTTGTTCTTTCGTTCTACTTCCGTTATTTTTAAATTCAACTATAGAAATTTGTGGAGTAGTAATGAAAACAATCGCAGCGGTAGTCTTTATGTCAACATTGATATTCTCTCAATCCGGCTTTAATTATGCGGGAGATGTTGTGTCTCATAAAAAGAATGAAAACGTTATCGAGATACAGCTTACAAACGCACTTATGAACATCTATATTATAGATGATAACATAATAAGATTCAGATACACAAAAGAGAAAAAATTCTCCGAAGCCCCATCCTATGCGGTTATTGAAGGGGTAAAACAACAGACAGAATATGAATTCGCCGAAAACGAAAAGGCTTTTCAGATTGTTACAGCGGAATTAAAAGTTGATATTAATAAAAAGCCCGCAAGAGTTTCAATTTATGATAAAAACGGGAACCTTATCAATGAAGATGAGCCTGCTTTCGGTGTTTCATTTGACGGCGATGAAGTCCGATGCCACAAAAAACTTCTTGATAATGAAAAGTTTTACGGACTCGGAGAAAAAACAGGCGGACTTGAAAAACGCGGCAATCAATACACAATGTGGAATACCGACTTCCCCGCTTACGAGTGGCGTACTGACCCGCTTTATGTTTCAATCCCTTTCTTTATCGGGGTAAAAGAGAAAAAAGCATACGGAATATTTTTCGACAACACATACCGCTCTTATTTTAATATGGGGGCAAGCAGCAACAGGTACTATTGGTTCGGTGCAGTAAAAGGTGAAATGGATTACTATTTCATTTATGGCCCGGAAATAAAAAAGGTAATTACTTCATACACTTCATTAACGGGAAAAATGGAAATGCCTCCGTTATGGTCACTCGGTTATCAACAGAGTAAATGGAGTTACTATCCCGAATCTACCGTAAAAACACTTGCAAAAAATTTTAGAGATAAAAATATTCCATGTGATGTGATCTATTTTGATATTCATTACATGGACGGCTACCGCGTATTTACGTGGGATAAAGAGAGATTCCCTAATCCTTCGAAAATGTTGAGGGAACTGAAAGAGCAGGGTTTCAAAGTTGTCCCGATAATTGACCCGGGTGTAAAAGCCGATAATAATTACTTTGCCGCAAAGGAAGGATTGGCTCAAGACCTCTTTGCTAAATATCCCGATGGTGAAGTCTATCAAGGTGAAGTTTGGCCTTCGTGGGCGTATTTTCCCGATTTCACAAAGAAAGCGACAAGAGATTGGTGGGGCGATAAACTTTCCGTTCCTCTTAAAGAAGGAATCGAAGGATTCTGGAATGATATGAATGAACCTGCAGTATGGGGACAGGCTTTCCCCGATATTGTTCAGTTTGATGATAACGGTTTCAAGTCCGACCATAAAAAAATCCATAACGTGTACGCACTTCAAATGGCAAAAGCTACTTTTGAAGGATTGAAAAAACATTCACCAAACAAAAGACATTTCATTCTCACTCGTGCAGGATTTGCAGGAATTCAGCGTTACTCTTCAGTGTGGACCGGGGATAATTTAGCAAACGAAGATCATCTCCGGCTTGCATGCTTAATGACTCAAAGTCTCGGTTTAAGCGGTGTTCCGTTTGCCGGCAGCGATGTCGGCGGATTTATGGATTATCCTTCACAGCGTCTTTACACAAGATGGATGCAGCTTGGTGCTTTCACGCCTTTCTTCAGAGGGCATTCGGCAATTAATTACCCGGATAAAGAACCTTGGGCTTTCGGTGAAGAAGTTGAAAGATGGGTTAAAGATGCAATTTCAATGCGTTATAAATTGATGCCCTTGCTTTATAACGAATTTTATAATGCAAGCCAAACCGGTCTGCCGGTAATGAAACCGATGTTTCTTGAATTTCAAAATGATGAAAACTGCTATATGTGGGATGCACAATTTCAATTTATGATAGGTGAAAATTTACTTGTCGCCCCCGTTGTTTATGAGAAAGACAATATTAAAAAACTTTACCTACCGGAAGGGAAATGGATGAATTTCTGGACTAAAGAGATTTACAACGGAAACCAATGGATAATAGTTGATGCACCAATCTGGCAGATTCCTCTTTTTATAAAAGAAGGTGGAATAATCCCGATGCAGGAAGTGCTCCAATATACTGGAGAAAAAGAGATTGAACAACTTGAACTGCTTGTATTTCCTTCAAAAGAAAACAGTTTTACTCTTTATGAAGATGATGGAATAAGCTATAATTACAAAAAGGGAAATTATTCAAAGACGGAGTTCTCAATTAAGAAGAAAGAGAATGAATTAGTTTTTACTTGCGGAAAATTGGATAAACAGTACTTGCCGGCTCGCAAATCGTTTCTTGTTCGTTTATTTGACGTTTCCGAAGTAAAAGAAGTAGTTTTTGATGGAAAGAAGTTGAAAGAAATTTCTACAGGCGGGGATTTGAAGAACTCGAAAGAAGGATATTTTTTTAACAAAAAAGAGAAAGAATTGATCGTGATTATACCATCAGGGAGTGAATTCGAATTAGTTGTAAGGTAAACGCAATATGAATACGAGGGACGAATTATTAAATAAAGCCAACAGTTTAATAAAAGAAAAAAAGTTTGTTGAAGCCATAAATATTCTTGAGAAAAACATTGATGCAAATTCCGGGGATAATAATATTCTTTTTTTTCTAGGATACTCCTATCAGAAGATTGAACAATTTGAAAACGCAATTCACTATTTCCGGCGCTGCCTCGAAACCGATCCCGCCAATCCGGATATACTGAATGAAATCGGGGTGTCGCTGATGGGGATGCGGCTTTTTGATAAAGCGATTACTGTGCTTCAGGCTGCAATAGAAATAAGCCCCAATAATATTAAACTGTATAACAACCTAGGGGCAGTATTCAATTTGACGGGACAATTTAATGCCGCGATTGAATGTTTAACTAAAGCAATTAAACTGGATGCTTTTTATACCGATGCCTACCAGAACATCTCCCACTCATATAGTTTTTTAGGTGATTTTGAAAAAGCAGAATTCTACAATAAAAAAGCATTGGCAATTGCACCCGACTCAGTAGATGCCAATTTTGATTATTCAATTATTAAGTTCAACAAAGGCGAGTTTATTGAAGGATGGAAGTTTTATGAATGGAGGATAAAGAAAAATTTAATCGGCTTCCAGGATTTTTCAAAACCGGGGCTTGAAAACCAGGACGTAGCGGGTAAAACAATTCTTTTGTATGACGAACAGGGATTCGGGGATACGATTCAGTTTGCACGATTTATCCCGATGCTTAAACAAAAGGGGTGTAGTGTCGTTCTTGTTACCCATGAAAAACTGGTTGACTTGATGCAGAATAGCAAAATTGCAGACAAAGTAATACCGAAGAAAGTAGGAAGTTTTTCTGTTGATTACGATTTTCACATCCCTCTGTTAAGTCTTCCTAATTATTTAAAAATTAGTGAAGAGAAAATTCCCGTTAAAATTCCATATTTATTCGTTGACGAAGAGTTAAAAGTGAAAAAACGAAAAGCTATAACGGGTGGAAATCAGTTAAAAATCGGGATAGTCTGGCGTGGCAAACTCCCCTTGGGCAGCGAGCATAGAACCACATCTTTGAAATTTTTCCTGGCATTGCAGTCTATTCCCGGAGTGCAGTTATACAGCTTACAGGCGGACACTTTAACGGGAGAGGAGAATGAAATTTTACTTAGAAGTAATATTATCGATTTGTCCGGTGAGGTTTATAATTTCTACAACACCGCCGCAGTAATGATGAATCTTGATTTAATAATAACAATCGATACATATTCAGCCCACCTGGCAGGTGCGCTTGGTAAAGAAGTATGGACTCTTTTATCATACAAAGGAGATTGGAGATGGTTATCCCGTCAGGGTAAAAGCATCTGGTATCCGAATATCAGCTTGATAAAACAGTACAAATTCGGTGAATGGGAGCCTGTGTTTGAACAAGTTTACAATCGGCTGCTGTTTCATGTTAATGATTATAACACATCTTTATAAGAGAGTGGGAACGTAACACAGAGCAGTAATCCAACAATAAAAAAAGAAAGAATAAATTTTGAAAAAGATTATTACAATAGTAGGGGCAAGACCTCAATTAATTAAAGCCGCACCATTATCATTAAAATTAAAAGAGAGTTTTGAGGAAATTATAGTTCACACCGGGCAGCATTACGATTATGAGCTTTCGGATATTTTCTTTAACGAACTAAAAATACCGGAACCGAAACACAACATTTCGGTCGGAAGTAAATCTCACGGGCATCAAACAGGGATTATGTTAATTGAGATTGAAAAGATTTTATTGAAGGAAAAACCTGAACTTGTAATTGTTCACGGTGATACTAATTCTACGGTTGCAGGCGCCCTGGCAGCGGTTAAACTACATATCCCGCTTGCACATAACGAAGCCGGGTTAAGAAGTTTTAACAGATTGATGCCTGAAGAGCATAACCGGGTAGTTACGGATCATGTCGCCGATATACTCTTCGTCCCGGGTGATAATGCCATAAAAAATCTTGCGAAAGAAGGAATCGAAAAAAACGTTTACAATGTCGGCGATGTAATGTTTGATTCAATTCTTTTATTCGAAAAATTAAGCGGGCAAAGCAAAATTCTTGATAAATTGAAAGTTACTCCTAAAGACTTTTATCTTTCCACAATACACAGGGCAGAAAACACCGACAACATTTCGAATTTAGTTGCAATTTTTACTGCATTTTCTAAACTGGAGAAAAGAATCATTCTTCCCTTGCACCCGAGAACAAAGGGCAGAATTAACTCCAACAATATCACAATACCGGGTAATGTAACAGTTGTTCAGCCCGCCGGGTATATTGATATGATAACATTGATGAAAAATGCGGAAGTAATTTTAACCGATTCAGGTGGAGTACAGAAGGAAGCATTTTATCTAAAAACTCCTTCGGTTACATTAAGGAATGAAACCGAATGGATTGAAACTATAAAACTCGGTTGGAACATACTAGCTGGAGCGGACACAGAAAGAATAATAGAAAGTGTGAATTCAGTTTTAGAAGCAGAAAAATTCGACGAACCTGTCTACGGAAACGGCGATACATCCGGTAGAATAGTAGAAGTTTTGGAGAAGATTTTAGTTTAGCTCTCCTAGAGCTAAACAATTTTAATGTTCACAAGGCTAATATTAGCCAATATCGTGATGGCCTCTATTGTAAGATGCCATTTGAAAGAAAATCTAAATCTAAAAAAAAATGATAAAAGCCGTTTTTATGCGAAAAACACTTAAATTCCGACAAGTATTTAGTCCTTAGAACACTTCTTCACAATTTTAAAATAATGTTTATGTGGTATAATTGTTGCAAAGACACTAATCAACAAACAATTTATATCATTATGAACGAACATCCTTTTACTATTGAAGAGTATAAAAATTTATTGCTTCAGAACCCTAACAGTTTTGATCTAAATTTCAACATAGCGGTTTTATATCACCAAAAAAAAGACTTTAAGAATGCAGCGAAATTTGCTTTCACTGCTTATGAAATAATGCCAAATGAACGCAGTATTCTAATTATTCTAACTACAAGTCTAATTCATATCAATCAGAAAAAGAAAGCAATAAAGCTGTTAGAAGAATATCTGCAAATAAATGACTTTGATGCTGAACTTTTAAGCTATTACAAAAACATAACAGGTAAAACCTTTAAAGGGAAGAAAACAAAAACCGCAATCAATGAATCACCTGGAATAAAGAGTAATGAAGTGGTTAGGGAATCAGTAATTAAATCTTTAGCTGAAAGAAGATTAAATATACTTTTTGTCCAGGATGCCCCATGTATAAGGAA
Source organism: Ignavibacteriaceae bacterium (assembly GCA_036795455.1). Classification (GTDB taxonomy): domain Bacteria; phylum Bacteroidota; class Ignavibacteria; order Ignavibacteriales; family Ignavibacteriaceae; genus DAIRET01. The sequence continues at coordinate 21,511 of DAIRET010000015.1, read as the reverse complement.
TTATAAGTATGCCAAAGCCCTTCAAAAAAGAGGACACAATATTACATTGGCATATACGATAAAGAAACTAAGCGAAAGATATAACGGTTTAAGCGATGATGTTTACGTTAATTCAATAAAGATGATGGATGCCTCCGATATCTGGAAACTGGCTGACAAGTTTGATATAATTCATTCCCATAATGAACCCGATCATTTTACAGTTGCAGCTTTAGCTTCCAATAAACCGGTTATACATGATACACACGATCTAATATCATTAAGAGAACCGGAAAATACTCAACTTAAATATTTTGAAGGCATTGCCAATAGAGCGGCGCATGGACGAATATACAGTACCCAGTACCAGCAAAGAGAAGCCGAAAACCTATATAACGTAAATGGCTCCTCACTTATTTATTATAATTATGCTTCAGAAAACCACATTCCTTCGGCATATCTTGAAAAAAAATCAAGCCGGGATGGAAAACTTCATTGTGTATATGAAGGCGGAATCAGCGACAGCAATGGGAAACACAGGGATTTCTCCAACCAATTTGTGGAAATGTCTCTTTATGGAATAAATATTCATATTTATCCCGCAGCATACGATAAAAATCTTGCAGAATATTTTTCCGCTTACTCAAACATTTTCTACTATCACCCGGTATCTCCGGAAAAACTAATCGAAGAGATGACCCAATATGATTTTGGAATAATACCGTGGAATCTTGAAAAAGGGAATAAACGTTTTCTTGACTCAACTATTGCTAATAAATTGTTTGAATACTTGTCTGCCGGTTTACCGGTTGCAACGGCAGATATTCAATCTTATAATGATTTTTTTAAAAAATATGATGTGGGAGTTACTTTTTCTTCAATTGAAGAATTGGTAAGCCAGCTTCATTCAATACTTGATAAAGGTGAAAATGTCCGGCAGTACCTCGGAAAGTTTACTTATGAAAACGAAATTGAAAAGTTAGAGAATTTTTACTATTCGGTAATTGATAATCACAAAATCTATTCTAAGGATGCGGGTGAAAAACCGGTTGCTTTACTCAATAACGACCTCGATAAAAAAGAAACCATTCCCAATTCTCTCGAAAAGCTGTTAAACTGGATTGAAGTAAACGGTTATAAAGGGTACGACCCTTATGATGCGGAAGACTATATTATTTCTAAAGAAAAATCAGGCAATTCTTTATCGGAAGCTGAAAAAAACGAAATCAGGTTTTTAAATGATACCAATCCTAAATTATGCCGGGAAAAGTATGGAATACCTCCTAAAATAAATGCAAAGGCACAGGGTTTATTGCTTGCATCCTATACGGATTTGTATCGGGTACTTAATGAAAACAGATTTCTTGAAAAAGCAAAAGAGATTGCCGATTGGTTGGTACAAAATCGTTCCGGTAATTCTAAGAACTATTGTTGGGGTTACCCTTTTGATTGGCAGTCGAAGGTTTTTATTCCGATGGGAACTCCATCCGCTGTTGTTACTACAATAGTTGGGGATGGGTTTTGGAAATTGTACAAAACAACTCTGGAAGATAAGTACCTTGACGTTTGTAACTCAATTTGTAGGTTTATTCTTGAAGATTTGAAAATTGATGAGATTGATACAGAAAAGATATGTTTCTCTTACACCCCCATTGATGATTTTCATGTTCACAATGCGAACCTTTTTGCTGCGGAATTCCTTGCAAGAATCGGGAAAGAGCTGGACAACCATGATTATATCGAGTATGCACGGAAGTCAATGAATTATACTCTTTCCGAGCAAAATGAGGATGGTTCAATATTCTACTGGGGAAAAATTCAGGATTACCATAATTCTAAACATCTGGACAGCTACCACTCAGGATTTGAGATACGGGCTTTGGCTTCTTTATTTGAAAGTCTTGGAGAATTACGAATTAAAGAAGCATATTTGAAATATCTTTCATTCTTCATTGATAGTTATATTCTTGATGACGGTGCAATCCTCCAGTTTCCAAAGAAGAAAAACAATCCTCAAGTAAATGTACATGGAGTTGCTGAAGGGATACTGCTCTCTTCAATATTATTGCCGGAATTATCCGAGTTAAAAGGTTATTTAGATAAAATGGTAGAATGGGCAACTATTAATTTACAGCATACAGAAGGGTGGTTCGGTTATATAGTTAGAAATGAGCAAAAAATTATGTTCCCGTATTTCAGATGGGGACAGGCATGGATGTTAAGGGGATTAACAGAATATTTCAAAGCAGAAAAAATATTAACAGGTGAATGGGGATATTATAATCGCTATACCGATTCGCCGGGTATTAAGGCGGAATATCATAAATCAAAATCTTATAACGAACTTCTAAACGAATATAAAGCACTGTTATTGCAATTCAAAGAAAATGAACCGGATAGCCTTCCGCTAGAGCTATTAAGCGAAGCGAAAAAATTGATGGAAAGTAGAAATGTTAGGTTCGGTTCAGATGAAGAACTTTTCTCCTTTATTGTCAACTCTGATAACGAATCATCAGAAGGGAAAAAAGAACCACCCAAATCTTTATTTGATGATAATTATAAAAACTTTCATTTAATGATGCCAGAAGCCGGTCATTTGAAATATGGCAGTAAAGAATGGACTGAATATTTATATAAAAATTCAGAAACTGATCCATGGGGACAAGATTGGAGGGCTTCACAGCAAATTAGATATTTAAAAGGAGTCGAACTAATTTCGAAGCACGTCAAAAAAGATAAACCCATTTCGGTATTGGATATTGGTTGTGCTCTTGGTGAGTTTATTAAGTTAATAAAATCACGTTGGGGAAATGCAAATTTTACAGGTGTGGACATTTCCTCTGAAGCCATAAAAAAGGACATACAAAACTATCCGGATGTAAGGTTTTTACAGGATCAATTACCAGATTTGTTTCAAACACACGGAGAGCAGTTTGATTTGATTACGGCTTTAGAAGTAATCTATTATGTAAATCCGGATGAAATGCTTTTGTCTTTATCTACGTTAAAAAACAAATTAAAAAATGATGGCTACCTGTTGATTTCCTCTTACCTTAATCAGCCGCCGTTTTTGACTCCTGCGGATTTCAAAGATTTTGTAGAAAAAGAATTCATTGTGATTGACGAAATACTTCGTTATCACAAACCTTATTATAAACTGGAAAGCCCTCTCCGCATTATAATGTCGGAATTAAATAACAAACAGGCAGAAAAGTATAAAGCATCAAAAGAGACAATTAATGATTTCTTAAATGCTTCGTTTAACTTATTATCCAGCACCAATCTGATAGAAGATTACAACAACGAGGCAAAAGAATCGGGTTTGCCCGAAACAGTTTCTCATTCAATATTACTGGCAAGAAAAAGATAATGAATAAAATAGTTATTACTGTAGATACAGAGAATCCACAAACTCCACTATATCAAAAAAAGTATTCAGACAATAGGTTTTGGGCAAACGGATGGGGACTGGAAAAAATAGTTGAAATTTTTAGTGAATATAATGTTCCAGCGGTTTTTTTTGTAAATGTTTACGAATATGTTGTCTGGGGAAGAAATGAAATGAAAAAAGTGTTAAGATTTCTTTCCGATAATGGTCATGATGTTCAGTTGCATACGCATCCAATATGGATAGATGATAAAAGACGCGAATTCATGTTTCAATTTTCGCTTGACGAACAAAAGAATATTATCCGGTGGGGAAAACATTTTATTGAAGATACTATCGGGAAGCAGGTTACGGCTCACCGCGCAGGCGGGTATGGAGTAAATGAAGACACATTTATGGCATTAAGGGAGGAAAATATTTTTTTCGATTACTCGATTTTTTCGGGTAATAAAAACTGTAGATTGATTGCCGATAATGATACAATTTGTAACAAATATGGGATACACGAGATACCGGTAGAATCGTTTTTCTTTGATAACAAAATAACTAAACTTGATCTTGATTGGATGTCCCCGGAGCAAGTTGAAAAAATCATTAAGGGGAAGCACATAAAAAATGAATACGCAAACTTTATGCTTCACAGTTATTCTTTTCAAAGCCCGATTGATTATTTTAAGAATATGACTCCAGATGGTTCAAAAGTTACGAAACTTAAGGGTGTAATTAGTATACTTTTGGATAACAATTTTTCAATAGTACAACCGCACAATAAAAACTAAACTGCAAAAAGGTTAAGAAGAAATGAATTTATTACTCCTTCAAATATTTAACGGCTCTTATATACAGGTTCTGAAAAAAATTGATGCACAGTATAAAGCATTAAAGAAGTATAACAATCAAACTATGTGTATAGTAATAAACATGGGAAATCACAACATAGACCTCTCTCAATTCAGTTTTACAACTATTGATCTTAGAAAATATAACATACCCGACAATTATTGGGCAAAAAAAGAAGTCGCAATAAATGTCTGCCAACAGTTCATTCTCGATATAAAACCTGAAATTGTATATATGAGATACCCGTTGGGAGATGAGTTTACCGAGGCATTAACTACAGCATTCCCGAATATAGTTTTCGAACACCATACTCTTGAAACAGAAGAACTGAATACTTATCAGGATAAAACATTCTACAATAAAGAACTTCAACATGGAGGGAAAGCCATAGCCAAAACAATGGCAATTACTGCCGTTTGTGAATCAATTGCTCAATACGAAATTAAAAGGGCAAATACAATTAAGAAGTATCACATAATAGCCAACGGAGTAGATGAAGATAGTTTTAAAGACCTTAGATATAAAACGTTAAAGCCGCCATACAAAATTCTATCAATTTCCTCATTCCAATTATGGCATGGACTTGATAGGCTTGTAGAGGGATTCGGTCTTTTTAACAAAAAAGAAAAGTACAAAATTTATTTAGTTGGTTCGGGTGGCGAATCCGGTAACATCAATAAGCTCGTAACATCAAAAGGATTATCAAAATACTTTGAATTTACCGGTGAACTTCAAAGCAAAGAAATTAAACAACTTGTGTCGGACTGCTCAATTGGTATCGGGTCACTTGGACTTCACAGAATTAATCTCGTTGATGCCTCACCCATTAAACATAGAGAATATATCCTTTACGGGTTACCGGTTGTTTTTTCATGCCGGGATGAAGACCTTTCTGATTCTCTCCCGTTTATTCATAAGTATTCTGCGGAGGACGTACCGATTAATTTTAATGAAATTGATAAAATTGTATCCCGGATGGAAAGCCAGGGAATAACCCGTCAGGACATACATAAGTATGGCATTGACAACTTAACCTGGGATGCGAAAGTAAAAAAGCTATTAAGTTTTTTGGGTGCGGTTTTATCAACTAAAAAAGTTGGACAGCCCGGGATAGTTCTGAAAACATCGGAAAAGGAAACTTCTTCTGCCCATGGCTCTATATCACTGACGGAAAGTGAAATGAATAAACTTTCAAAGTGGGATAACGCAATTTTAGAACCCACGAAAGAGATTGCCGAGCAAGTATTAAAACATCTTCCTGAAGGTGGTGTATTCATTGATATAGGTGGTAATACCGGGATGGCGACTGAGTTGGTGACTCAAAAACGCGGATGTACAACACATTTGTTTGAACCGGTTCCATTGTACTTTAAATATTGCGAACATAAATTCAAAGATAAAAGAAATATTCGCCTTCAAAATGCCGCATTAAGTGATGAAGAAGGGGAAACCGAGTTTTGGCTGGATAGTGCGAATCTTGGTTGGAATACAATGGAGTCGGAAAAGTTGACAAGTGGAATGACAAGGACTATTGTAAAGACGATGACATTTGATAAATATGCCAAAGAGAACAATATTGATCGGATTGATGTAATTAAACTTGATGTTGAAGGTGCAGAGTACCGTGTTTTAACCGGGATGAAAAATACCCTTTCAAGATTAGAAAAAAAACCGGTTATTATTTGTGAAATTGGATGGGGAAAAAACTCACATCCGAATTGGAAAAGAGAGGAAGAAGCATTTGAATGGTTGATTGCAAATGGTTATAAAAGATTTAATTACAACGTTGAAAAAACAAGCGATGTCGTTTTCTATCCCGAACAGTATATACCGGTAAAAGAAAAAACTATAAATGAATTGCCTCAATTAACTATTGGAATACCTACACGAAACAGGTTGGATTCTTTAATTAGATTAATAGATTCAATAACAAAACAGACATTTAAAAATTTCGAGCTACTAATTTCTGATGATGGGAACATGTATGACCTGGAGTATGAAATTAGAAATAGATTCCCGGATTTGAGTTTTAAAGTGATAAAGGGAAAAAGAGTCAGTTTGCCGGTAAATCGGCAGACAATACTTGACAATGCAACTTGCGAATACGTTGTAATGTGCGATGATGATCATTCAATGAAGCCGGACTGTATTGAAGAATTATATAATACTGCGATTACTACCAATGCTGCAGTGGTAAGTGCAATCTGGCCTTCTCCGGTTGCGGAGGTAATTGATTATAATTCGGTAAAACATTTGGAAGAATACCGTCTTGATCTTGATAACATTGGTGAAGGCACACACTTTTGGTGGAAGAATGGATGGAAAACCTTTTGTGTTTTTCACAAATCACCCCAATTAATAGAATCGCAGTTTGCTGGTGGTGGATGTGTTCTTTACAAAAAAGAGGTTGTTAAAAAAGTCGGCGGATTCCCAGATTATTATTCTCCTGTATCTTTTCGTGAAGATACGGATATTTCCTACAGAGTATTTCTTGCTGGATTTAAAGTGATAGTTAATCCGAAAGCAATTGCATATCACTTTCCAGAACAAAGCGGCGGTTGTAGGGATACAAAAGATGTTGATTTGCTTCGCGAGAATGATGGTAACTTGTTTATTCAAAAAATGCTTCAATGGAGAAAGAATGCGAAGAATTTAAATACTATTAAAGTAGCATCGGATTATTCATCCGAGCAGGATCTAACAATGGTAGATTCCTCATCACAGTTTTCAACAGCCATTGAAAAGGTTTTTCGCAAGATAAGACCTCAAAGAATAATCGAAACGGGGACTTACCTTGGAGAAGGGACAACAAAAGTAATTGCATCGGTGATAGAAAAAATCGGTTTGGTTGACGCTAAGTTTTACTCAATTGAAATCAACCCCTACAATTTTAAAAAAGCCAAGTGGAATCTTACAAAAAACAGGTTAGTAAAATATGTAAGTCTATTAAATGGAGTATCTGTTCCATCTACGCATCTTCCTTCCAAAGAGGATATAAAAGAAAGAACGGTTGACTCAATAGAATATAATGACATTTTTGTCGACCACCGCGAAAATGAAAGAGTTGAAAAATATTTTGATGAAACAAACTTTCCCGGATTGCCTGAAGATTTACTCGGTCAGTGTCTCGCAGAGTTCAATTATAAACCGGATTTCATTTTGTTAGATAGTGGCGGTCATATGGGGTATATTGAGTTCAATTATGTATTAAGCAAATTACAATCCGATTGTATAATCGCACTAGATGATGTTTACCACATCAAGCACCATAAAAGTTTTCTATTTATGAAGCAGGACCCAAGGTTTGAAATTATTGTTGAATCTAAAGAGAAATTTGGTTTCTGTATTGCTAAATTTACTCCAGTCATAAAAAAAGAGGATGCAAAGCCGGAATACAAAAAAGAAACAATTAATTGTCTTTCCTGCGGTTCTAAGTTGTCCTTCCCGGTTAGAGAGAATGATATAGTTCAATGTCTTTCGTGCGGTTTTGTGTATCTTAAAGAGAGACTTACTACATCAGAAATGGAGAGGTATTATCGTGATGTTTATGCAGTCAATGATCCTTTTGCTGCTTCACTGGTAAAAGTACCTAAATCAATTGAAGAAATTGAAAGCAACAAAGAATACAAGGGCGCTCTTCGCGAAGAATTGTTTAATGAAGCTGTTAAATACTACAACAAAGATATTAAAAACAAAAAATTTATTGATATTGGCTGTGGTTGGGGAGGACTTCTTTATACAGCTAATAAAAACGGGATGAAAGTTACAGGGTTTGAATTCACACAACCAAATGTTGAATTCGCGAGAAATGTGCTTGGATTCGATATACGTCAGCAACAGTTTGATAGGAGTGATATTCCGGCAAACTCAATAGACATTATTACAATGAGTCATGTTTTGGAACACGTTCCGGAACCTGTAAGTTTTGTAAAAAAAATATATAATTCGCTAAAAAATGGAGGTTTGTTTTATTGTGTAGTCCCAAATTTCAATAGTTTGTGCTCTTCAATAGAAAAGGAAGAGTGGTTATGGCTTGAAAGAGAATGGCATTACTCCCACTTTACTCCTAATGTACTAAAAAATATCTTTGAGCAAGCTGGTTTTACGATTGAAAAACTTGAGACAGTAAGCGGCGACTATGGTAGTGAAGCACCAATGGCGGCTTTGAAAAAAACTAATCCTAAATTAATTGATACGAACGATTTAAAACTCGCACTTGCCGAAATCAACCGATATGGTAAAGGGGAAGAAATCAGAATTATTGCCCAAAAGAAACCAGGGAAAAAGCAAACACCCGGGAAAAAGAATCTGCTCTGGATAAGAACGGATTCTATCGGTGATGCAATAATGTCTGTAAATATGCTAGAAAAATTTGCAACCAACCTCCCGGAATATTCTGTTACGGTTGTTTGTCAGGAACATATAAAAGAGATGTATGAATCAGCTCCCTTTGTTAATGGTATCTTTACGTTTAACAGGAAGAAATTAATTGACCACGGCAAATATCAAAAGACAATGGCAGAAAAAATTAGAGGAACAAACGCCGATCTGTTAATTAACTCAATCTTTTCGAGAGATGTAGTCTCCGATTTTTTTGTAAAAGAATCCGGGGCAAAAGTTAAAGTAGGTTTTGATGGCGATTTATCAAACATGACCGAATACGAAATGGAAAAAAGCAAGCAGCTTTATGATCATTTAATAAGTATAACTCCTGAATTAAATGAGATGGAAAAGAATGCGCTTTTTCTTAGAAATCTTTCGATTGATGCAGACGATTATTCAGCAAAAGTTTTTTTGAGCGAGAAGGAACTGTTGTTTGCGGATGATTTTTTTAGTAAAAATGAATTAAACCCTGAGAAAACAATCGCCTTTTTTGCGGGGGCACAATACAATATAAGATATTCATACATTTACGGTAAAGCAATGGAATCATCTCTCAGAAAAGATGATTATACGGTAGTTGCTTTAGGCGGTAAGAATGATGAATATATAAACGGATTAAATCTGAAAGATTTTACAGGCAGGATAATTGACTTAACCGGTAAAACAACATTTAAAGAATCGGCAGCAATTCTTGGTAAATGTAAACTTGCTATTGGATCCGAAACCAGTTTGGCACACGCTGCCTGCGCGTTAAATGTACCCAATGTAATTATGCTTGGAGGGGGACACTTCGGTAGATTTATGCCGTATTCGGAATTGACAACAATAGTATCGTTACCGCTTGACTGTTTCAACTGTAACTGGGCATGTAAGCATCCGGAAGTCTATTGTGTAAAAAAGATTGAGAGCAAAACCCTATCCGAAGCAATTAAAGACCGTCTATTGATGCAAAAAAATACCTCGAAGGCGTTCTTTCAGAAAAGATATATGCTGGATTGGCTTGGAGAGCAGCCTCAATTTGTTGAACCCCAAAGTGTGAACAGCTACAATTCTGAAGTTGTTTTTGTTGATGCAGAGACGAAAGAGTTTACGGAACTCAACCTCGAACGGTTAAGAAAAGAATTCGGGTTGAAACAGAGTAGCGCGTATATGATTCAACAATACTCATTATTGGTAGAATCGAATAGTAAAGACTTTGAGAAGTACAAAAGTATCGAAATTAAGGCGCTAAAAAGTAATGATGTTATTACTTTACTTAAGTATGTAAAAGAACTTGACAACTATCCGCTATTACTTCTTCATGGATTATATGAATACAATAACAATAATCTTGCCGCAGCAAAAGCTATTTTAGAAGATTTGTTAAAATATACTCCTAATAACTATAGAGCAGTATTACTGCTTGCTGAAGTTTCTTTCAAACAAAAAGACCATATTGATTCGCCGAAACTCCTTAGCCACCTAATTCAGCAGGGAATTCCACTCGGTAAAAAGGAATTGAAAATGCTAAATACATCAAAGGTGGTGAATGAAGCGAGAATCATGAACCAGGTTACTTCCGCAAAGTATTATGAACTTCCACCTGAACCAATAAAGAAAGAGATTGAGATTGCTAATGTAACATCCTCTAAAATTAGTATAATAATTCCTTCTAAGTCAAGGTCAACACAGCTTATCGAAACCCTTGAAAGCATTATTAATGCAGCCTTTAACATTGACTATGAAGTTATTTTGTATTTGAATCAGAATGTTCAGTTTAGTATTGAAGAAATGACAAAATACCATATTAAATGTATTTATTACGACAACGAGATTTTCCCGGATGGCAAATTTAGCTGGACAAAACTAATGAACCATGGTTTTAAGAATGCCTCGGGAGAGTGGTTGATGTACGGCTCGGACGATATTGTTTTTCATCCCTTTGCATTTAATTACGCCTTCACAAATCCGATTCCCGAAGATATTGGTGGAATAAATTTCTTACATAGAAATAATGTGGAAGATTACGGAGGTTTTTACAAGAACTATGGTTTTGATACATATGGAGAGAAACCTTTTATAAACTTCGGACTAATAAGAAAGACAGCTTACCTTAAAACAGACGGTTTCTGTGAAGATTTGCTTTTTTATTCCGGTGATGTAGATATTTGCCGTCAAATTGTAAACCGAGGTTATAAAATCATCCCGTCATACAGTTCACTTGTTGAACACAACAATACTACTGATAAAATAAGAAGCGAAAAATCGGATAAAATTTATCTGGACGATACACACACTTTTATAAGCCGATGGGTCGATGAAATATCCGACCTGGTTGATAGAAAGATAATCAAAGAAAGATTTATTGTTAATGATGCTTATCCTTATAAATCAAATATCTATTCAAACTGCTTAAAATATTCAATTCCATCGGAAAAGTTAATTGAAATTGACAAAGACTATTCCGAAATAGAAGTAATCGAGAAAAACAAAAAGGGGGATAAATCAAAGATCCGTGTTTCTGCTATTGTATCTGTTTATAATTCCGGGAAGTTTATAAAAGGTTGTCTTGAAGATTTGACTTCTCAAACACTATTTAATAAAGGTTTGCTGGAAATCGTCGTTGTTAATTGCGGAACCGATAAGACTGATGAGAGGGAGATAACAAAATATAAGTCGAAGTATCCTAATATCATATATATAAAACTTGAAGATAGAGTAGGCATCTACAAAGCATGGAATATAGGCGTTAAAGCAGCTTCTGGGGAATTCGTTACAAATGCGAATACCGATGACAGGCACAGTAATGACGCCCTTGAAAAAATGCTATCTGTAATTGATAATGATAATACTCTTGATGTCATTTATGCAGATTGTTATAAAACAGAAAAGCCAAATGACACTTTCTCCTCTTCGACCACGAAAAGTTTAATTAAATGGGTTGATTACGATAGCGATCTTCTTTTGTTCGGTTGTTTCATCGGACCTCAACCGCTTTGGAGAAAATCGCTTCATGATAAATTCGGTTATTTTGATGAGGAACTGGATGTTGTGGGTGACTATGAGTTTTGGCTCAGAATTAGTAGAGAAGCATCTTTTTATCATCTAAAAGAGCCGCTGGGGTTATACTATTATAGCGTTTCAAGTGCTGAACATAGGAATCAAAATTTAACAGATAAAGAAAACGGAATAGTTCAAAACAAATACATTTCCAGTTATATAAATTCAATAGCCCAAATAAGTATGGTTTATAAAAAAATACTTGGGATAACAGGCAATAGTAAGGATAACGATTATTATAAAGCTGTATCCCATCTGCTTGAAAGAAGACGGCAGGTTGTTGAGTTAGAGGAAGAATTCATTAAAGAAATAAAGAAAGGTTTCAACGACCAAGTATTCAATCGGGATATTCTGAGTAACAATTTTAATCGTTTATCAAGATTAAGAAATCTTTCTCTTTACGATGAACGAATATATGTTCTATTTGAGCTTTATAATGCGCTTGTTTATCATTTAAATAATAACAAATTAAAGGTTCATAGAATACTTAAGAAAGTTTTCTTGATTTACCCACTCCAATTTGTTGCCGAGTATCTTGGATATGATACAAAAGAATTTGTTGAAGAACCGGAAGTCTCATCGGAACAATTTTTTGTTGAAGTAAACCAACTTATAGAAGAAAAGAATTATAAAGCCGGAATAGAAAAAATAATGAACTTCCTGTCCTCGCTAAATAACAATAAGGTTGAGATTTCGGGTCAGGATTTGGAATTACTTTATAATCTTCTTGGCAACCTCTTCTTGTTTGAAGGCGATTACGAAAAAGCTCATCAATCGTTTGAAGAAGAATTAAAACTTAATTCTTCTTCATCAAGGGCTTGTGTTGGATTGGCGGATACTTTTCTTGCTATCGGAATGACGAATGAATCTAAAACCATGCTCGAATGGGGAATAAAAAATAATCCCGGAGATGATGCTCTATTCCAACGATTGGTAAATCTGAATAAGGAACTCGGTCTGGAACAGTTTGACTACACTCTGAGCGAAGAGGTGAACACGCTTGAGTTAATCCGGCAATCCGAAGAATTAATCGGAAGTGAAAACCTTGTTGAAGCAGAAAAAATACTGCTTGAAATAGTATCACTAATCCCATCCAACGTAGATGCTTTGAATAATTTGTCGGTTATCTATATTCTTACCGGAAATTATAAAGCGGCGGTTTCAAAACTCGAAAGAGTTTTTTCAATTGAGCCCGGTAACGAAGTTGCCGCGGATAATCTTAACTACTTAAACTCAATTCTAAATCAAAATAATTAATGTGAAAGCGGAGACTCCCGGAATTAGCTTCGGGAGTCTTCGTAAAGTAACGGTGATAAAGATTATTTATCACTTGATTAATATTAGCCACACCACAAATCTAATCCCCCGGAAAATCAGCTAAAAGCTGAAAAAAAGAGGTTTTTCGCAATATTCAAGCCTGGCACATCAATTGAAACTTCACATCAAAAGCTAAATAATTCATTAAATAATAAATCAAAAAGGTACAAGCCTATGAACCAATTAACCGCCATCATGGATGAAGCGTATGACCTCTTCAACCTGAAGGATTATGATGCTTCACTTAAGAAGCTTACAGTTGCTGAGTTCTTTTTACAGAGTGACAGTAAAACTTTAGGAATACCGCAAGATAAAATGCAAGATACTCTTGCCAGTGTTCACAACTTCAAGGGGTTCAATTACCTGGCTATCAACAACTTAGCTGAAGCCAAGACTTGTTTTGAGCGTTCTCTAAACCTTAATCCGAATTCTTCACAAGCATGTGCAGGACTTGCAGAGATACTATTTCTAAACAATAAAGATATCGAAGCAAAGATTATGTTTGAGTGGGCAATAGACAACAACCCGATAAATAAATTTGCTATTAACGGATTAGCAAAAGTAAATAACGCTCTCGGTTTACCGGAAGAACACAACACTCTTAATATAGATACGTCTTTACCGGAAGAAGCCGAAGACTTTTTTACTTCTTTAAGAGATGCGTTCACATACTTCCATGAAAAGAAATTTGTGAAGTCGCTGGAAAAACTGCACAGGGCGGAAAAACAACTCGAAGAGAGTAATCTCAGCAAAACAAACTCGAATAAAGCCGCAGGAATAGAAAACTTTAAAGGTTTTAATTTACTTGCCCTTAATAGGCTTGAAGAAGCTAAAACTTGCTTTGAAAAAGCTCTCAATATTAACCCGGCATCATCCCAGGCTTGTGCAGGTTTGGGTGAGGTATTTTACCTACAGGGCAAAGACGAAGAAGCTAAAACGATGTACGAATGGGGAGTTGCAAACAATACAGAAAACGAATTTGCAAAAGCCGGATTGAAAAAAGTTAATATTGCTTTGGGTCATACTCCAAATCATAATTCGTTAAATTAATTCTAATTGTACCGGGAAATAAATTGGCAACTTTAACTTTAAGTATGATAGTAAAAAACGAGGAGCAGCATCTTGGTGCATGCCTTGAATCGATCAAGGGTATTGCAGATGAGATTGTTGTGGTTGATACCGGCTCCACCGATAATACTATAAAAATTGCCGAAAGTTTTAATTCCAAAATATTTTCTTTTGAATGGGTGAACGACTTTTCTGCAGCCCGTAATTTTGCACTATCCAAATCAACAGGGAACTGGATTTTATATCTTGATGCCGACGAGAGGCTAAAACCTGAGTCATTGAAAGAACTCCGGCAGATTATTAAAGGGAATAAAAAAACCGGAATATGGTGTAAAGTTGTAAGCTTAGATGATAAAAACAATCGCCCCAACTTGATGAAGTATATTAGGTTGTTCAAAAATTCTCCCGGTATAAAATTTACTGGAAAAGCACATGAACAAATTATACAATCGCTTGTTTCAAACGGGTATTCATTAAGCAATTCTAAAATAGAAATTCTTCATTACGGTTATAATGTTGACAAAGAAGTGCTTGACAAAAAAGCAAGCAGGAACCTCGAATTACTTCTTTCGGAATACCGCGAAAACTCCGACTCTTACATCGCATTCCAGATTGCTCAAAGTTATGCTATACTTAAGAACGAAACAAACGCCCGATACTATTTCGAGCGGGCACTGCTTGATACAAACCTGTCCGGGGAGTATAAGACTATTGCATATCGGTATCTTGCTGGTCTTGAGTACAATGGTAACAACCTGGGGCGGGCAAAGGAACTAATCGACAAAGGGCTAAGTCTTGGTTATAATCAACCACTACTGTTCATGGTTGCTTCACAGATTTATTTTAAGATTAACCAAAAAGAAAAAGCAGAGGATTATTGCAGGAAAGCATACGAGTATAACAACAAACTATTGAATGGTGAGCTTGAATCGGCGTTCGACCTACTTGTAGATTCGGATATCATTGCTTTCTACGGGATTGATTATGCGATTAAAAACAAAAATAAAAGCACATATAATTTTTATTACAACGAATTAAAAAAAATGAACACGCTAAACGGGAAGAGTGAAATTGAATTGGAATTGATTCATAAACTCTTCAATAACATACCTCTTTCCGAAAGTGAAACTGCCGGGTTCGCAGTTGTTGTAGATGAAAAGAATCTTGACCTCTTTTTATCTCTTATTGAAAACTATAACCGGGCGGAGTCGAAATTGTCTTTATTACAGGAATTAAAGGGAAAATATACCGGGAGTATTAGGTTGTTCAATATATTGGGCAACACATTGGTTTCTCTCGGCAAAACCAAAGAAGCAAAATTAATCTGGGAATCAAGAATCTCGGATGATATTTACGATCCTTCAACGGTATTATATCTTGTTTCTATATACATAGCCGATAATGAACGCGATAAAATCAATACACTGTTGAATCGTGGTTTACACAAATTCAGCGCACACCCTGCTGTAGTAAACATATTGAACGGTGTAAGACAAAGGATTGCAAATTGAAAAACAAATTAAAACAAATAATTATTAACTCATACACGGAGGTTTAAATGTCTTCATTTCAAATTAACACTAATTTAGGTGCTTTAAATGCATATAAAGCACTTGCAAGAATCAATAAAGAAACCGGAGATGCCCGGCTTCGACTGGCTACACAGAAGAGAATCAACACTGTTGCAGATGATACATCGGGTTACAATGTCGGTAAATCTTTGGAAGGCAGAGTATCTGTAATGAAAGCTGCACAGGGCAACGTTGCTGCTGGTAAAGATATGCTTTCAACAGCAGAAACTTCTCTTCAAAACATTAACGATTTATTAAACCAAATCAAAGCAAAAATTACGGACGCTAACGATCCGACCAAGAACAAAGAATCATTAGTAAATGACGTTAAAGCTTTAGGGGATGAAATCTCCAACATATTGGCGAAAACAGATTTCAACGGAACAACATTACTTAGCGGTACTCCATCGGGCGGATTCGTATTCCAGACCGGACACGACAGCGCTGATAAGATGACACTTGGTTATACAAGCAAGCTTAGCGGAATTGATATTTCTACTATTACCAGTGCAACATCTGCAACCATTGCTTCGCTTGATATATCAACTATAGTATCAAAAGTATCGGATGCTCTTGGTTCAATCGGTACTGATATTCAAAAACTTGACGTTAAAGATTCATATTTATCGGCAGCAATATCAAATGCCACTTCAAGTATCAGCAGATTGTTTGATGCCGATATGGCAATGGAGCAGTTGAATGCTACAAAAGGAAGTATTGCGGGACAAGCTGCAACAGCAGTACTATCCCAGTTGAATATGGCACCGCAAGCCATCCTCTCTTTGTTTCAATAATAAATAATCGTTACCCCTTAAGCCGGGTTGAAAAACACCCGGCGATTATATTTTAAATTTTTTTTTACTCTACCTCTAAACTTTTCTTCCCACACTCCGATAATGTAAGTGAGAATTAAATTAATTAACACGTTGAGCAAGGAAGCTCGGCAACAAACAAAAACAAACAATAATAACATGGAGGTTATTTATGTCATTCAAGATAGCAACAAATCTCGGCGGCCTTAGTGCTTACAAAGCATTGGCAGATATTAACAAAGATACTTACGAAGCTCGTCTTCGTCTTGCTACACAAAAGAGAATTAACTCTGTAGCTGACGATACATCGGGTTACAATGTAGGTAAATCTTTAGAAGGAAGAGTAGCAGTTATGACAGCCGCTCAAGGCAACGTAGCAGCTGGTAAGGATTTGCTTTCAACAGCAGAAACTTCTCTTCAAAACATTAACGATTTATTGAACCAAATCAAAGCAAAAGTTACGGACGCTAACGATCCGACCAAGAACAAAGAATCATTAGCAAACGACGTTAAGGCTTTGGGCGATGAAATCTCCAACATATTGGCGAAAACAGATTTCAACGGAACAGCATTACTTAGCGGTACTCCATCAGGCGGATTCGTATTCCAGACCGGACACGACAGCGCTGATAAGATGACACTTGGTTATACAAGCAAACTTAGCGGAATAGACATTTCTTCTATTACCGGTGCAACATCTGCAACTATCGCTTCGCTTGATATATCAACTGTCGCAACTAAAGTATCAGATGCTCTTGGTTCAATCGGTAATGATATTCAAAGACTCGATGTTAAAGATGATTATTTAACATCTGCAATCAGCAATGCAACGTCAAGCATAAGCAGATTATTTGACGCCGATATGGCAATGGAGCAGTTGAATGCTACCAAGGGCGCAATTGGTGGTCAAGCTGCTAGCGCAATGTTTAGTCAGCTTAATATGGCCCCACAAAGCGTACTGTCTTTATTCAGCTAAGGTTTAATTCTCTACTGAATAACGGGGGGCTTCTGCCCCCCAGTTTTTATAAATCATTACAAACACGATGAGTTTTAATATGGCTAATCCGTCTTTATCTTACAGAGGAACTAATTACTTGAACCACAGAAACGTAACTAATCAATATCTCGTTAAAGAGATTTTGGAAGCTACCCCGCAAAAACTTTTGTTAAGAGTTTACGATTTTGCAATCGTTCATTGTCAGAAGCGCGACCTTGCTAAAACTAACAAGGCACTTCAGGTTCTTATCTCTGCTCTTCGTTATGATACCGAAGAAGTTAAGAATATATCGATTGGATTATTCAGGCTATACCAATATTGCCAGGATAAAACCCGCGAAGGCAACTTTGACGAAGCATACAAAATATTAGTTGAGTTAAGAAAATCATGGAGTGAAATCTTTTAACCAATTCAATATTGGAAGTAGAAAATGATATGGAATTAACAACATCAAATATAGTATCACTTGTAAACTCTTACGTTAGCTCTCAAGTAAAAAGAAGTGTAACCCCTTTAAGTACGAAAAAATCGCAATACCAATCGCTTGTTTCGACATGGGGAAATGTTAGTTCTAAATTGTCGGCATTAAAAACAGTTCTTGAGGATTTACAGAACACATCTTCGACTAAAGTATTTAATACAAAATCCGTTTCACTTTCTTCTACAAATTTTTTATCGGCGACATCCGGAGCTACGGCTCCCGAAGCGAGTTACAATATCCGGGTCAACCAGCTTGCTAAGGCTGACACATTATACTCCTCTACTTTTAATAGCGGTGATTCAGCAGGTTCTCTTACACCTGGTATTCATAAAATATCATTCCAATCTGGCGGTTATTCAAGTAATGTGAATGTAGAAATCACGGGTACAGAAACTACTTCGGAGTTAATGTCTAAAGTTTCTTCCGCAATTAATGCAGATACAACTGCAAATGTGGACTCGGCAAGAAAGCTAAAAGACTCCGGAACAATTGACATTGATGATTCTAATAATAAGTTTAAAATAGATGTTGACGGAACGGAAACCGAAGTTACAATTGAAAACGGTTCCGGCTTAACTTATGAAGAAGTAATTGATAGAATTGCTTCGGCAGTAAATTCTACCGTCGGCAGAATTAATGCCGAAAAAGTAATAACATCAAAAGACGGAAGCGATTACGTCGGGTTGAGGATTTCAGCCCAAAGCAGCAGCCAATATATATCAATTGACAATTCTTCAAACAGTTTACTGCAGGATCTTGAGATTAGTGCAGATAAAGAAAAAGGTGCGGCGTCATTAGCTTCGGCTACAGTGTTTTCACCTCAAAGCGGGTTATCCAAGTTCTCATTGTCTGCGATTAATACAGGCTATTCAAATATATTGAATGTAACATCTTCCGATTTATTTACTGCAATGGGATTGACGGAAGATATTCTGACAAACCGCTACGCAAACACAAATGATGGCGTAAATACAAGCGACACAAAAGCCGGTTTTTTATATGGAACACGGTACCTTGACGAATCGTTTGAAGTTAAAGGGACAGCAGAAACCGAAACCAGCAATAAGTTAAACGCAAAGATTGTCTTCAACGGAATTAACATCCAGAGGGATTCAAATACAATTACGGATCTTGTACAGGACATGACTTTCGAGTTAAAGTCGGTTATGAAGGAAAGCGATGAAGCCACAACCGTGAAAATCGGGAAAGACACATCGGCACTTAAAACTAAAATAGATGAGTTTATTTCAAAGTTTAATGATGTATATACATACATGAAAAGCCTGAGTACAACCGATTCTTCAGGTAAACGTGGCGTATTCGTTGGAGAAGCAACTGCCTCTGCAATAATGAATGCATTAACGGCTAATGCATACTCGCAGGTTTCCGGAATAGCAAGCGGTGAAATCAGTTTTTTATCCCAAATTGGGATTAAGTTTGACAGCAAAACAGGATTTAGTATAAATGATAACGAGTTGCTTACAAATGCACTTACAAACAAAACCGAACAAGTGAAAAATCTTTTTGCATCCGAAAATGGAATAGCGTCAAAAATGTTTTCTTCGGTTGAAAGCTATATCAAAACAAATGGTATGATATCAAACGTTCAAAAATCTTATAACGATAATATTAAATGGTTGTCAGATAAAATTGGAAGCAATGAAGCAAGAATTGACAAAAGTGCCGAAGTACTAAGAAAAAAATATGAACGTATGCAGGCTCAGTATGCTGCAATGCTTCAAATGCAGTCAGACTATTCAAGCTTCTGGAGTTATTAATGAATAGTACAATAAAGAATATTGAACCTGAAATTACGAATGCTATGTCTAAAATCTATTCATTACTCTGTAAAATGAATGATGAAAATTTTGATAATATTGCGCTGGAAATTAACTCCAACATATGTTTTCTGACAAGTATAAAAAACAAGTACATGGAAGAATATAATAACGGCACAATGCCGAAAAATGCAGAGCAGATACATCTCGCTAAACAAATTCAAAAAAAATTCGATAATATAATTACCGAAAAATCCGGCGAAATTAAAATTATCGGTGAAGAACTTAAATCAATTAGAAACAAGAAACAATTAATCGGCTATAGGGTGTAACGATGAAAATTGACAATATAAATATTTACAAAAACATAGGCAGTACTCCGAGAGTAACGAATGCTGATATAAAAACTAATCAGCAGGATACCTCCGCGTCCAGCCCGGCTAAAACAGACCGGTTAGAGCTTTCAAGTGTGGCAAAAAACAAGATACAGGAAAGCACGTCTAAAAATTTGGCAGAAATAAAAAAACGGGTTGACAGCGGCTTTTATAACTCGGACGAGGTATTAAAAAAAGTTGCGGGGTTATTATTAAAAGAAATCCAGGGAGAATAATCACTTTTTAACCGGGTGAAAACAGGGGAAAGTCGTAATAAGGTTTAATTTTTGATTCATTTTTCTTAATTTAAGTCGGAAAACTTTTTTTTTATTTCTGTTAATTTTAAGGTCAACATGAATAGTCCGGATGCCCCCGAAGGGCTGGTACACAAAAATAAACTTTTAATGATTGGAAAACTTGCCGCCACATTATCCCATGAAATTAGAAGCCCGCTTTCTGTCCTCAAACTGAATTTACATTATTTAGATATGTATTACGGCGGACTGGATTCCGAGGCTAAAGAGTCTCTGTCCGCATGTATTGAATCGGTTGACAGAATTCACTTTATGATTGAGAACATACTGGAGTTTTCTAAAAAACCGACAACAGAAATTGAAGCCACCTCATTAAACCAGTTGGCAGAGAAAGCCGTGTTTTTTCTGAATAAACTGGCACAGTCGAAACAAATCACCATTAAAGAAGAATATGAACATTCCATCCCGGAATTAGCAATCGTTAAAAACAAATTCCTCCAGGTGCTTATTAATATTATTACAAACGCTATAGAAGCAAGTCCGGCAGGCTCGGAGATTATTGTAAAATCTTATACGAAATTTATTGGGGAAAAGAATTGTGTGATAATTGAGATTGAAGACTTCGGCGAAGGTATGAGTGAGCACGAAAAAGAGAAAATTTTCGAGGATTTTTATACGACAAAAAAAGAAGGAACAGGACTTGGCTTAAGTGTTTGTAAATCGATATTAAAAGACTTTGGTGCAAACATTACTTTTCAAAGCGAAAAACAGAAAGGCACAAAGTTTTTTATCACTATTCCCATTTCAATAGACGGACCGAACAATGATTCTGAAAATACTAATAATTGACGACGACTATCTTGTAGCATTTTCTTTGCAAAAGGTATTAAACAAACTTGGTTTTGAAACCGAGATATGTACAGATGCCGGTAAATCATTTGAAATGATTGCCACAGTACAACCCGACGTAATTTTACTGGACATTTACTTAACAACACATGACGGGCTTGATATTCTTAAAGAAATTCAATCATCATATTTCCAAATACCGGTTATAATGATAACCGGTTACTCAGATGTTAATATTGCAGTAAAAGCAATGAAACTGGGGGCTTTCGACTTCCTGCTTAAACCGATTGACCTTGAACAATTGCAAATGACACTTAAAAAATGTGCCGATAATCTTTTCCTTAAATATGAAAATCAAAAACTTCTCGAAGTTCTTTCGTC
>DAIRET010000169.1:0-6237 GCA_036795455.1 Ignavibacteriaceae bacterium | reverse complement strand
CGTTGATTACCATCGGGAAACCATACTTAAAATTTGTTATATCGTAAGATGGTAGATTTGTTAACAACCGATACACGATTAAGTTTTTCGGAACGTCATGTTCAATGTATTCACAGACTTTATTATATGTTATTCCTTGCGGGTTTTTATCCGCCGAATCTTTGTTGATAAGTTTAAAATTGCTTTTTAAACTCAACTTATTTTCGGAGTAGATAAAAATATCGTGTCTTTTTACATCTAATGTTTCAAGTATCATTTCAACTACTTAGCCCAAAAAACTTTTCCCAATTCAAAAGGATTAATCATTAAATCATGCTTCGGAAGAATTCTTATAGTGAATCCCTGCAAACCGCTTTCCATACATTTAATACCGCCGGTGAATTTGTAAACCTGGCTTCCGTTGCTCTTTTTACTTTGAAGTTTCATCACTTCGGTTTTATTGTTACCCGGGTCATCCTGTTTTTCAAAATAGCCGTAATAAAGCTGAACTTCAACATCTTCCGGAGATAAGTCGCCAAGATGAATATCAGCATCAACCGAGTAAACGGCACCGACAAAAATCTCTTTCTCATTCTTCGATGTATTTACATTATCAATTCTGATCTGGTTCCAGTTGGATTCAACTTTAGCTTTCCATGCAGCAATTTCCTTTGCCACTGCCCAGTCCTTATCCATTAATACCTGTCTCTTTTTAAAAGAAGGAATGTAATATTTCTCTAAATACTCCCTCACCATTCTCCCGGTATTAAAGAACGAACCGAGTTCAAGCATCGATTCCTTCACCATTTGTATCCATGTTCTCGGTAGTTTATCATCACCCCGCTGATAGAATACCGGGATAATCTCTTTTTCAAGCGTATTATACAACTGCCTTGATTCTATTTCATTCTGAAGATCGAGGTCGTCATACTCTTCGCCGTTACCGATTTTCCAGCCGACTTCAGGTGTAAATCCTTCATCCCACCAGCCGTCAAGTACACTCAAATTCAATCCCCCGTTTGCAATTACTTTCATACCGGATGTTCCGCTTGCTTCAAGGGGACGGCGCGGAGTATTCAACCAGATGTCGCACCCTTCTACAAGATGGCGTGCTACGTTCATATCGTAATTTTCGAGGAATACAATTTTCCTTTTGAATCTTTCTTCCTGGGTGAATTCAAATATTTCCTGGATTAGTTTTTTCCCTTCATCATCCTTCGGGTGAGCTTTACCTGCAATAATCAACTGCACCGGCATTGAAGAATTATTAAGCAGGTCGGCAAGTCTTTCAATATCTTTGAAGATAAGTGTACCTCTTTTATAAGTTGCAAATCTTCTTGCAAAACCGATAGTCAATGCATTCGGGTCAAGCACCTCGGCAGCTTCATTGATTTCGGATATACTTCCGCCTCTCATTTTAATCTGTTTAATAAGTCTTTTCCTGGCAAAAGCTACAAGTCTTTCTCGGCGTCTTTCGTGGATACGCCACAATTCTTCACCCGGAATATGTTCGATTCTTTGCCACAATTCAACTTCGTCTGAATTAAACAACCATTTTTCCCCTACATACTGGAGGAAAAGTTCTTCCATTTCTTTAGATAGATGTGAACGCGTGTGAATTCCGTTTGTAACATATCCGATAGGAATTTCGTTGAAAGGAATATCCTTAAAACCGAAAGACCACATCTTTCTTGATACAACGCTGTGAAGTTTACTTACACCGTTAATATACCCGGCTGTATTCATTGCAAGATGAGCCATGTTAAAGAAACTTGCATCACCGTCTTTGTTGATATTTCCGAGTGCATAAAATTCTTTATCGCTTATCATCAATTCATTCCGGTAGTAGCTGCCGAAATATTTCTCAACTGTTTCGTTTGAGAATACATCAATTCCCGCCGGTACAGGCGTATGAGTTGTGAAAATATTTGAATAATAACCAACTTCTTTTGCTTCTTTGAAATTCAACCCGTTATTCTTAATTAAAATACGGATTCTTTCAAGTGCCATAAAAGCAGAATGTCCTTCGTTCATATGACAGACCATCGGGTTAATCCCGAGTTCGTAAAGTGTTCTGATACCACCTATACCAAGAACAATCTCCTGCTGAATTCTTGTTTCGGTATTTCCGCCGTACAAAGTTTCGGTTATCTTTTTATCCGCAAGCGAATTTTCCTGCACATTTGTATCAAGTAGATAAAGAGGTACTTTTCCTACCTGGATTTTCCATACCTGGAAAAAGACTTCTCTTCCGGGGAAAGAAACCGATAGTAATAATGGATTACCTTCTTCGTCTAAAACTTTTTTCATAGGAAGGTTTTCAAAATCATTGATCTCGTATCTTTCCTGCTGCCATCCGTCCGAAGTTAAATATTGTTGAAAATATCCTTCTTTGTAAAGAAGTCCCATACCGATTAACGGTATACCGAGATCGCTTGCCGACTTAAGATGGTCTCCGGCAAGTACACCCAGACCACCTGAATAAGTTTGAAGGCATTCCGTCAATCCGAATTCAAGTGAAAAATAGATAATGTTTAAGTTTTTATTCCCGTTGTTGTTCTTGAAAAAAGTCTGCTGCCCCATATACATTTGCAGCGAGTTATACGCCCTGTTCATGTGTGAAATAAATCCATCATCATTAGCCAATGCGGACAGCCTTTCCTGGCTGATTTTTCCGAGCAGCATAATAGGGTTATGATGGTACTCTTCCCATAAATCTCTGTCTAATCTTCTAAATAACGACTTAGTGTCTTGATTCCATGTCCAATGTAAATTATAAGCTAGTTCACGTAATTTTTCCAATTTTTTTGGTAAAGAGGGTATCACCTGATACCTACCAAGAAAATGAATCATAAATTCTCCGATAGTTTTTGAGTTTAAATCATAAAATAACGGTCTAAAATAAACAAATAATTCTTAAATGAGAACAAAAAAACATTTCTTTTTAGCGTTCACTTGTTTTAACTATTTCTTATATTCTCTCACTATATGAAGCGGAATTCATTCGGAACTTTTACCGGTTAAGCTTAAACTGTGTCGTCTGTTGCTATAGTAAATAAATTAATGCTTGAATAATCGTTACTCCATATTTATATTTGTTGCGTTCAATTAAAAAAGGTAAACAATCCATGCGCATCAATACAATATTAGAGACCGGTTTTCCTAAACTAAAGTTCGTTAAAAAAGGGAAAGTAAGAGATTTATATGAAGTCGGCGATAATTATCTGATAGTATCGACCGATAGGTTATCAGCTTTTGATGTTATTATGAATCAAGGTATTCCTTTAAAAGGAATTGTTCTTAATAAAATTTCAAACTTCTGGTTCAGCTACACAAAGGATGTTATAAAAAATCATATCGTTTCAACTAATGTTGATGAATTCCCCGAAATATGCAGTGAATACAAAGAAGCGTTAAGAGACCGCTCCATGCTTGTTAGGAAAACAAAGGTTGTTCCGATTGAATGTATTGTTAGAGGTTACATTACAGGCAGCGGATTGAGCGATTACAAAAAAACAGGTGAGATTTGCGGAATAAAACTGCCCGCAGGGTTGGTTGAATCGGAAAAACTCCCCGAACCGATATTCACACCTTCGACTAAAGCCGAAATAGGTGAACATGACGAGAACATTTCAGTTGATAAAGCTAAAGAGATTGCAGGTAAAGAAATCATTGAAAAAATGGAAAGTATCGCGATTCAGCTTTTCAAGAAATGCTCCGAATATGCAATTACAAAAGGCATTATTATTGCCGATACGAAAATGGAATTCGGTGTTGATGAAAACGGTGAACTAATCCTGATTGATGAATTGTTTACACCGGATTCTTCACGGTTCTGGGCACTTGATAAATATGAAAAAGGAAAACAGCAGGAAAGTTTCGACAAACAGTTTGTACGCGATTATTTAATATCCATTAAATTCAACAAACAGCCGCCACCGCCGGATCTCCCGGAAAATATTATACTTAATACAAGTAAAAAATATATCGACGTATTGAAAAAACTAACCGGCGAAGAGATTTCGTTTTGATACCGAAAAAAATTCAAAAGGTTAATAATATCGATTTGAAAATCGAATGGGATAACGGAACCGGGTCATTAATCAGTTTAATGAATTTGCGTAAGTTTTGTCCTTGTGCCGTTTGTGTAGCTGAAAAAGAGGAACATGGAGATTCGTATATTCCTATATACATGAAAGACCAGGTAACTCTTTCAGCAATTAAACCGGTTGGTAACTATGCCCTTGCAGTTGAATGGAAAGACGGACATAATACAGGTATTTATTCTTACGATTATTTACAAAAACTTACCGGCAAAGTAAATTAATTGTTATGCTACTACCGAACCAGTTGACAGTATTAAGAATTATTCTTACTCCGGTTTTTCTTTTCTTTTTCTTATCCGAGAATCAGACTTTTAAGTTGATTTCTCTTGCTGTTTTTCTGATCGCTGCATTAACAGACTGGTACGATGGATGGCTTGCAAGAAAGTTTAATTATTTCACTGCATGGGGAAAATTCTGGGACCCGCTTGCAGATAAAATTCTTACTGCCGGCGCATTTTTAGGATTTGTTTATCTCGGAGTACTTGAACTATGGATGATAGTAATAGTTATTGTTAGGGATTTCATGGTTACATTACTACGCGGTTACGCCGACCATAAAGGGAAATCATTTCCGACAAGCATTTATGCGAAATGGAAAACTTTTATACAAATGACTTTTCTTTATTACCTGCTCCTTTTTTACGTCCTTTCAACAAATACGTTTCTATACGAGAATTATAAAACTACTTTCGATATACTATTGAACAAAGACTTTATTTATTTTTCGATGCTATCTATAACCTTAATAACGGTTCACAGCGGGATTACATACATCTACGATAACTGGCAATTAATAAGGGATTTGTTCAAAAAGTGAAATTAAACTTTATCGAAAAAATGCTCGGTTCCGGTTTTTATACGGGATATATTCCGTTTGCTTCGGGTACTTTCGGAAGCCTTGCGGCACTCGCGATTTACTTGATACCCGGCTTTGAAAAACTTTTTATAATCATCCCCTCCATTTTGATTATTACGTTTTGGGGAAAGTTTATAGCAGATAAGTTTGAAATCGTATATGGAAAAGACCCGAAAGAATGCACAATTGATGAAATAGCGGGAATGTGGATAAGTTTATTATTCCTTCCCAAGCAGATATACATTACCGGGATTACATTTTTTATCTGGCGTTTACTTGACATAATAAAACCGTTCCCGGCACGTCAATCGGAAAACCTTAAGGGAGGAACCGGTATTATGGCGGATGATATTATTTCAGGAATTTATACGGCTATAATAATGAATTTGTTCTATGCATTATTTGGAACGATGCTTTTTTTTTCTTAATATTTAAATAGATAAATATGAAAGTTCACATTGTTACTATAGGAGATGAAATCTTAATCGGGCAGACATTGAATACTAATGCTGCTTTTATAGGTTCACTCCTTTCGGAAAACAACATCACGATTGCAAAAACTTCTGTAGTAGGTGATGTTGAAGAAGATATTATTCAGGAACTGGACACATGTCTCGGTAAAAATGATATAGTTATTTCTACCGGTGGTTTGGGTCCAACAAATGATGATATTACAAGGAATTCAATTGTTAAATACTTTAACACCGAACTTGTATTAAACGAAGATGTTCTTCGTAATATTGAAGAACGCTTCAAAAAGATCAATAGAGAAGTAACGCCGGTAAACAGAGATCAGGCTATCGTGCCTGCTAATGCAAAGATTATTACTAATAACTTTGGAACTGCACCGGGTTACTGGATTGAAAAAAACAAAAAAATACTGATTGTATTACCGGGTGTTCCTCACGAGATGAAAGCTATGATGAATTCATACGTGCTTCCGTCTCTTAAAGAATTACTCACATATACCGACGGGATTACGAAAAAAATAAACCTGTTAACTACAGGTATCGGTGAATCGACTTTGTACGAAAAACTCGGTAATATTGATGAATTACTTTCCGGCGCTAAAATTGCTTTTCTTCCCTCTCCCTCCGGAACGAAGATGAGGATAACTGCAGCCGGTAACGATGAAGAATCTGTAAACAACAAACTAATCGAAGTTGAACAGAAAATCCGCGCCCTTGCCGGAAGATATATTTTCGGTAAAGGTGAAGAGGAATTAGCCGGTGTTGTCGGGCGGCTGCTTAAAGAAAGAGGTCTTACCGTTGCAGTTGCC
Source organism: Ignavibacteriaceae bacterium (assembly GCA_036795455.1). Taxonomy (GTDB): domain Bacteria; phylum Bacteroidota; class Ignavibacteria; order Ignavibacteriales; family Ignavibacteriaceae; genus DAIRET01. Next base: position 17 of record DAIRET010000169.1, on the reverse strand, counting down.
GAATCTTGTACCGGCGG
>DAIRET010000014.1:0-28351 GCA_036795455.1 Ignavibacteriaceae bacterium | reverse complement strand
GAGTTTTTTATTCTTTCAACTACCTGTACGGATGGATGCTTGAACCTGTTTTGAATTCCTACGCTTATTAGTGAAATACCGGGTTTTACCAACTCAATAAATTGCTCTGAACTGCTCGTATTACTTCCATGATGCGGGACTTTAAATACATCAGCTTGTAAAAATTTTCCGAATTTTGAAATCAGATGGATTTCCATTTTTTTTCCGATGTCTCCCGTAAAGAGAAATTCGTTTTCACCATGTGCAATCAATAAGCAACCGCTTTTTTCATTTACATTCCACTTCTGAAATTTCGGATTTGATAAATCATTTAAGTAGTAAAGCCTTACTTCACTAACAGAATCAATTCTTTCCGAATAGTAATTTACATCAATTCCTTCCAACCTTAAGTACTTCTCAAACCTGGAATCTCTTGAAAGGGTAGTATCCTTTGCGGGCTTTAGAATTCTTTTCACTCTCTTGTTTTTAATTAATGAAACAAAACCTCCGTAATGGTCGGTATCCATATGTGAAATTAATCCGACATCAACACATGAGATATTCAAATAATCAAGCAGCGGAAGTATTACTTTTTCGCCAGTGTCATAACCGAATAAAACATCACCTGCATCAATAAGATAAGTTTTTCCATTTGGAAATTTAATAAGTACAGCATCACCCTGTCCGACATCAATCATTAAAATGCAAAGTTTTTCATCAGGGAATAATCCGGTATCATTTAATGAAAAGTATAAAACAGTGTTAGCGGCAACCAAAACCAATAATAGTACTTTACTCACCAGCCTTGAAAACTTATCCATGTAATAAAGCAGGTAGAAAAAGAAAAAGTAGTAAACCAAAAGCTGTATTACTGTAAATTGAGTTACCCTGAAATATGAAAATTTCAGATTTCCGGCAAAACCAACAAAGTAAAACAGGGTGTTAGTAAGTGCATCCGAAGCATTTGAAAAAATTGATGCAGTAACAAAAGAGAAGTTTGCAAGAACTACTGTTAAAATTCCATTACTAACTATTATTGCTATCAATGGAATCACAACAATATTTGCAGCAATTGCAATTAGTGAGACTTTTCCGAAATAAAGAATCGTCAATGGAAGTGTCCCTAATTGGGCAGAAAGCGATACTGCAATAAATAATAGAATGTTCTTAAATATGTCGTTCTTCACATAACGCTCTATTGTGTCTGTAAAGAACGGATTAACAATTAGTATTGAAAATACTGCCGCAAAAGACAACTGAAATCCAGGATGAAAAAGGTCATTCGGATTAAACAGTAATATTATAAATGCTGCAAGGAAGAGTGAATTTATTCCGTTTGTGTCTCTATTAGTTAAAAATGCAAACAAAAGCGTTAAAGCCATTATTGTAGCTCTGAAAACGGATGGGGGTGAACCGGTTAGGAAAAGAAAAAACAATAATCCCGCTGATGTTAAAAAGATTTTTAACTTTACATTAAACCTTCCGAATAGGAAAAGGAAAATTACAGTGATAAATCCAACATGCAAACCTGAAACAGCAAGCACATGTATTACCCCGGAGTTGATAAACATTGTCTTTGTTTCTTCCGTAATATCACTCCTATCGGCTAATAACAACCCTTTCAACAATCCGGCAGTATTGTTTTCGTGGAGTTCATCAATCATTTGTGCTATTGATTTCCGTATTTCAAAAATGACTGATTTAAGCAAACTCTTTTCTCTGTCGAGTATTTTTATCTTGTTTGCGTCATCAACAACAACTGTTGCGGAAATTCCCCTTTGTTGCAAGTATCTATTGTAATCGAATTCACCCGGGTTTCTTGCATCTCTCCCCTTCCTGTAGTCGCCTTCCAATGCAATAAAGTTACCGGGAAAAATATCGTTATAAAGCGATGTCAACTTCTTTTTGCTTTTCTCCCTTACCGTCAATTGAAGAGTAAACTCTTTATGAATTACAGTATCCGGAGAAACTATTGAACGGGTTCTAAACAGCAGTTTAAACCCATTTTCATTCAGTAAATCAATGGATACAACTTCGCCGCTCATTTTAATATTCTTTACTCGATGTTGATCGAATGGTGGTTTTATCTCTTCAAGATTATGAACATAAAAAGTAAGGCTGCCGAAAATAATTACCGGGATGAGTATTAATTGAGAAAGGACAACGTTTATTTTTTCATTTTGAATTAAAATCAAAACAATGAAGGTTAAGACCAAACATGTTATCAGCAAGGGCAATAATATCCACAGCTCCAATCGAAAAAAGTACTGGAGCATAATTCCCATAATAAACAAAACCGAAGTTTTAATTACCGGGTAATTGCTCAACCTAAAGGCTGGTGATTGCATCCTTTATTTGTGATATATTATTTACACTGTTCTTAATACCTTCCGCACCCACTCCGGCAGAAATTACGAGCGCCGGATTTAATGTATGCGATTTGATTTCAAGGTTCTCAAAATTTCCATGGTCCGAACAAATCACTACCGTAGTATTTATTTTGTTAAATTCGGTTAGTAATGTAAAAATAAATTCATCAAGTTCATCAAGAATTTTTGGCAGACTTCCGACATACCTGCCGTGTCCAAGATGATCGGTTAGAAAATACTCGTATGCTGTAAAGTCATTCTCTTCCGTAATTCTGATTAATCTTCTTGCTGCTTTTTGAGGAGTGATTAAAGGAAGTTTATAATTTAATTTAATGCGCCATCTTTCATTTGTAATCTCTGCAGTTAGAGCTTTTCCTTGGTGCACTTCTTTTGCCTTGTTGAAAGGCATTCCATTTAGCATACAACAAATAGAAGTTACGCTTAATCTGGTCTTGCCGGAGTTTATATAATCGAAAAATATTTTGGGATAAGCATTCACAAAGAAGGCTTTCTTTTTCCTATCAAGATAATGCTTAAAAATATTTTTCTCTTTTAATACCGGGATTAATGTTGAATACGGATATGGACCAAAATGTTGATTGATGATTTGAGGAGCATTTACTCCGGCAAATATTGAAGTTTGTCCCGTACCGCTTTGAGGTAATCCTTCAACGCCAAGAGTTGCATCAGCAGGGAAAAGGAAAAAACCATCCGTAGATAAAAATGGCTCTTCTATTGAGGGAATCGTTCCGAATATTGAAGTAAATGTTCTAAACCCATACCTGAAGAAAGGATTATATTCGTAATTCTTTTCCCCTATTCCTACTCCGTCAAGGAACAATAGAAGAACGTGTTTCTTCATTCCGTCTTTCTTTTTGACTCAACAAGAATAGAGACAGGTCCGTCGTTTATAATTTTCACTTCCATCATAGCCCCGAAAATTCCCGTTTTAACCTGCTCATCACCGAGATTAAACTTCATCCGTTGTATAAATTTTTTGTATAACGGAACAGCAATATCCGGTTTTGCTGCTTCCGTAAAATTTGGTCTGTTCCCTTTTGCAGCATCACCGTATAATGTAAACTGCGAAATAATTAATACTTCACCGTTCACATCCTGAACGGAGTAATTCATTTTATCTTTTTCATCTTCAAATATTCTAAGGTTCGAACATCTGTCAGCTACAAAAATTGCGTCTTGTTCAGTGTCGTCCGATTTTATACCCAATAATATTACAAGTCCCTTTTTTATTGCCGCCGAGTATTCTTCTTCTTTAATAAAAACTCCGCCTTCGGATACTCTTTGCACTAATGCTCTCAAATCAATTCTCCTATAATTACTCTGTTTATTCCTAAATAATCTTTCACTGTTTTTACATTCTGAAATCCGTTCTGAACAAGGATTTCAGTTACTTTTTCAAATTGTCCCATCCCGGTTTCAAAAAAAATCTTCCCTTTTGTTTTAAGTAATTTTTTACCCCTTAGCGTAATTTGATTATAAAATTTGAACCCATCTCCCATATCCGTTACTGCAATTTTAGGTTCATAGTTTATAATCTCTTTTTGAAGATTATTATATTCATCCAAAGCAACGTAAGGGGGATTCGATACAATTAAATCAAAAGAATGATTTAATTCGTTCTCCAAATCATTAATATCTGCGTTGATAATTTTAACCCGCCCGTTCAGCATAAGGCTTTCAAAGTTTTCTTCGGCAATTTTTATTGCATCCATGCTGATATCAATCGCATAGACGGTCGCATTCGGTAGATTCGCTGCCAGCGCAGCCGCAATATTTCCGCTTCCGGTTCCGACATCAAGAATATTTACCGGGGTGTTTTTATCAAATGAATTTAATACTGCATCTATCAAGATCTCGGTTTCCTGACGGGGAATGAGAACTGATTTATTAACTTTAATTTCGATACCGTAAAACTCAACTTTGCCAAGAATATACTGGAGCGGTTCGAATTTACTTCTTCTTAAAATATATTCGCGGTATAAATCAACTTCATTTGTTTTCAACGGTTTTTCAAAAGCAAGATAAAGATCAAGTCTTTTACACTTCAATATATCGGCTAAAAGCAATTCTGCATTTAGTCTCGGCGATTCAATACCTTTCTTTGACAGAAAATCTGTTGAAAGTCGGATTAGTTCTAGCACATTCGGCATATTTTTAACAAAACGAATTCAATAGAAGAAAAAAATGACGTAAATTGCTCGTCGTTATCAGGAAAAATTCTAACTTAATATTTTTTTGGATTGACTAACGAAAAATTAACACATTAAATCTAAATATGGAAATTAATAAAGATAAAGTCGGGAAAATTCTTATAATTAAACTGAAAGGAATCGGAGACGTTGTTCTATCGACAATTGTACTGGATAATCTTATAAAAGATTTTCCGAATGCAAAAATCGATTACCTAACTGAAAACCCGTCTTTACCTCTTCTACAGAAAAATTCTTCCGTGAACAATGTACATGTCTTTAGAAATGAAGGAACATTTTCAGGGCTCAATCTGATTAGAAAAATTGCCACTGAAAGGTATGACCTTATTTTTGATTTCTATTCAAACCCGAGAACCGCACTTATTACTTTTTTAAGCGGTGCAAAATATCGAGCCGGTTTTCCTTACCGTGGAAGGAAGTATGCTTACAACCTTTTCGGTCCCGAAGAAAGAGGCAAATTTCATGCTGCACAACTTCATTTAGAATTATTAAAAATGATTGGACTTTCTGTATCTCACAATAATCTTCACGCAGGTATTGATGAAAACGACACAAAGTTCGCTTCAGATTTTTTTTGTAAGAATTTTGACAGTGATGATTTTGTAGTGGGAATCAGTCCTTCAGGCGGATGGGATTCAAAAAAGTACCCGCCTGAAAAATTTGTTGAGTTATTGAACAGTTTATCAGCTATATATAACGTAAAATTTTTAATACTATGGGGACCCGGTGATGCAGAAGATGCGGAGATAATTTTTAATTCTACAAAGAATAAAAGTGCGATTGCACCAAAATCAACCATAAGACAGATGGCGGCATTAATTCAAAAGTGTAAGGTGCTGATTGCAAACGACAGCGGTCCAATGCATATTTCAACTGCAGTCGGAACTCCAACTCTTTCGATTCACGGACCGACAAGTCCGCAACTTCAAGGACCATACGGAGAAAAGCATGAGTGGGTGCGGTTGGATGAACTTGAGTGTATCGAATGCAATTTGTTAAAATGTCCCAAAAACCAGGAATGCTTTTTTTTATTACCAATTCAGAAAATAATTGATAAATTTGAACTATTGATTCAGAAAAATAAACTTACTCCAGTTAAAATATGAAGAGGTTTGAAGTAGCATTAAAAAAGTTTTTATTATCCCTTTTTCTCGGATTTAATAAACACCGGAGAAATAACAGCGAACCGAAGTTCTCTAAAAACTCTAAAATTCTGTTTATAAGGCTAAATAGGATCGGCGACGCTCTGGTTACTACGCCGCTTATTTATGAAGTTAAAAAGCAAATTCAGTGCAAAACATATATACTGGCGGACAGTAAAAACCATTTTGTGTTTCAAAAATTTTTAGCGGATGAAGTTATTGTTTTTGAAAAAGGGATTATCAACTTTTTTACTTTACTCAAAAAGCTGAACTCACTTCAACTTGATGCTGTAGTTGACACCCACGATGACGTTTCAACAACGGTTACTTTCATGATTAGATATTTAAAAGTTCCATTTAAAATAGCACTTGAAAAACAGAATCATTCCGTATTTACTCATACGGTTAAAAAACTAGACCCGGTAAACAATCACGTTGTTGATAGAATTTTAGAATTAGGAAAGCTGTTAGGAATTGAAATCGACAACAACAATAGTAATATCCAGTATTTCCCATCCGGGCAATCAATGGGAAAAGCTATAAAGTTTGTTAATACACATTTCCCGGAAAAGAAATTTTTACTTGGCATTAATATATCTGCCGGAAGCGAAGCAAGATTTTGGGGTATATCTAAATTCAAAAAATTAATGGAGTTTTGCAATAAACTTTCCATTGATGTTCTTTTACTTTCAACGACAAGAGATTTGCATCACGCATTTCAAATAACATTAGAAAAGAAAAAGATTTTTTACACTCCATCATTCGATGAATTTGCTGCTATTGTTTCACAGGTTGATTTGCTATTCTCTCCGGATACAGCAACAATTCATCTTGCTTCAATTCATAAAAAGCCTGTATTCGGAGTATACGTCCAGTATAACACAGACGATATGGTTTGGTCTCCTTACCGCTCGGACTTTGATTGTGTTGTTACCAAAGAACCAACGCTCGATAATGTTGAATTTGATAAAGTAATATCAAAGTTCGAACCTTTTTTATTAAAACATATTAACTGCAAGCAGTAATGCATTCACTTAGCTTTAATCTGTTTTCCTTTGTGCGGAAGACCGGATACCCATTAATTCTTGACGGTGCAATGGGAAGTCTATTGCAGTCTAAAGGAATTGATGTTAATACGCAGTTGTGGTCAAGTCTTGCTAACATAAAAAATCCTGAAGCAGTGTATAGTATTCACGTGGAGTATATTAAAGCTGGAGCAGATATAATTACTACAAATACATTCAGAACAAACCCTGCCGCAGTTAAAAAATCCGGGCTGAAATATGATTTTAAAAAATTAGTTAATGCCGGAGTCCAAACTGCAATTACAGCAAGTAAAGGAAACAATGTGTTGATAGCAGGTTCCAATCCACCTGCTGAAGACAGCTACCAGGCTTTCAGAACATTAACAAAAAAGGAATTAATAAGTAATCATCAACTTCATATAGAAACTTTGATGAATTCCGGCTGTGATTTCGTTTTGAATGAAACACAAAGCCACATGGATGAAATTGAAATAATATGCAAATATTGCTCAAAGAATGAAATCCCGTTTGTAATAAGCCTATTTGTAAATAAGGATTTAACAATACTATCCGGTGAATCGCTGAAAGAAGTATTGGCTTTCACTTCGGATTACGAGCCATTGGCTATCGGTTTCAATTGCTTTTTTAATGATACATTGAAGAGAATTGTTAAAAGAATAAAATTGAATTTCAATTGGGGATTCTATTTAAACTGCGGCAGCGGGAATTTTACTGATAAAGAAATTTCATGCGGCATTATCCCGAAAGAATATGCAACTGTAGCTTCGAAGTATCTTTCTAAAAAACCTTCTTTTTTAGGCGCATGCTGTGGTTCAACTCCCGCACACATTAAAGAATTAAACAAACTGCTAAATGAAAAAAATCATAATAAAATCGCTGTCAAAAATTAATTTCGGGTTAAACATCGTTGGAAAAAGAGACGATGGATTTCATAATATCGAAACAATATTTTATCCGCTTAGTCTTTGTGATATAATCACTTTTGAAAAATCGGATAAACTTGAATTAACGTCAACATCCGGGACTTTAAACAACGAAGCTCTTGAAAACAACCTTATAATAAAAGCTGTTCGACTGCTTGAAAATACAACCGGCAAAAAGATAAATGCTCGAATTCACCTTGAAAAAAATATCCCTTTGGGTGCCGGGCTTGGCGGAGGAAGTTCGAATGCTGCTTCTACATTAGCTTCTATAAAAGAAATGTTTAACCTTCATATCAATAAAGAAAAACTACATGAACTTGCATCTCAATTGGGTTCGGATGTACCATTCTTTTTAAAACCGATACCATCGTACGCTGAATCCCGCGGTGAAAAGCTAACACCAGTTGAGTTTGAAATTAATAAACATATACTTTTAATAAATCCGGGTATTCATATTCCGACAAAGTGGGCTTATTCAAAGATAAAACCGAAGCCATCGCTGTTTAAGTTGTCCGGGTTAAATAAAATTCAAATTGATGACTTTTCAACTTTAATAGGAAAAGTAAGAAATGACTTTGAAGAAGTTGTATTTACTGAATATCCGGTGATTAAAAAGTTAAAAGAGGAGCTATACAATGCCGGAGCAGAATTTGTTTTAATGAGCGGAAGCGGCTCGTCTGTTTTTGCGCTATTCAATAACATCGATAGTTTGAATAAAGCCGATTCATACTATAAAGAAAAGTTTTTTACATACACAGAAATATCGGAGTAAATAATTTGAAGAAAATATCTTATACACTTATGCTACTTTTCGTTATAATTAGTTTTTCCTGTTCAAGTAGTGTTGAATCAATAAAAATAATACCAAGAGAAGATTGGAATGCAGCTCCAGCAAAACCTTTCACATCGCATATACCTGAAAAAATCACGATTCATCATGAAGGAACCGTATTCGACCCGGATAAGAAAAATGCAGCCGGGCATATAAAAAGCGTTCAAACCTGGGGAATGGGAAAAGATAGAAATTGGTCTGACATGCCGTATCATTTTATGATCGACTTTGACGGTAATATTTATGAAGGAAGAAACGTATTCACCGCCGGCGAAACTGCTACGACGTATAACCCTGAGGGACATCTTTTAATAACATGTCTCGGTAATTTTGAAGTACAGGAAGTAACTGAGAAACAACTTGAATCTCTAATCAACCTTATCGCACATTGCTGCGAAAAATATAATATCTCGCCGGATACGATAAGCGGACATAAAGACTTTGCTGAAACTGCTTGTCCAGGTAAAAACCTTTACCGTTATATTCAAAATGGTTACCTCGTTGAGCAAGTAAAGCTAAAACTGAAAAGCAAGTAAGTTTTCGAAGCAAATAAAATCCTTGTTCTCATTTCATTAATTAGAATAGAGAACAAGGATAATTATCAGAAGAAATTCGGAAACTTGGTAACAACTGCATCGCTGATTATTTCAGCAGTCTCCTCAATTGATACCCAACCGGTATTAATTATAAGATGGTAGAGCTGCGGGTCTTCTGCATTTTTGTTGAAATGCTCTTTAATGAATTTTGCTCTTTTAACGTCTTCCTTCTTTATAAATTCGATTGCTTCTTGTTTAGTGTTCTCGTAAAAATCCTGAACATTTTTAATCCGGATTTCAAGCGGTGCAACCAGTCTTACGTGAAAAGCATTACTCAGTGAAGCCGTAATAATATTCGCTCCCCTTCCGATAATAATCACATTACCGATACTGCCGAGTTCATAAATTGTTTCGGTAGTTTTATGGTGCAGCGTTAGCAACGGCGGATGTACACCGAAAATTTCGTTCATAACCTGCTGAAAAAATGGCGGTTTTTCTTCACCCATAAACTTCTCAATCTGCTTGGGAAGATTATGGTCTTCCAATACTTTCTGAATCAGGTTTTTATCGAATATCCCCCAATTGGTTTCCGGGTCTTTTGACCGTGGTTGTAAAAAATCGACAATCCTTTCGGCAATCAAACCGGAACCGGCTCCCGCTTCTCTTGATAATGTAATGCAAGGACCGGTATTGTACTTTACCCTTGCACCAGGGTACTTTGTTTTAGAATCAATGTACCGCTTTGCCTTTTCAAATGTTCCTAATACTTTCATATTAACCTCCAATCGGTGAAAAAATGAGTATCAGGGAAGCAATAGAACGAGTTTCCCGTCAAGAAAAGTTAATTAAATTTATTCAACGGCTCCTTCGGTTAGTTCAATAAATCCTTTATCGGCATTCAATTTAACATTAATACCGAAGGGTATTGTAACAATATTTTTAATATGTCCGTGAGAAAAATTAGACACAGTAGGAATCATAAGGTTGTTTAGATAACCGTCTAATACTTCATCTAAAGTTAAAGTTTTTTTAGTTGGATCCGTCTCTTCGCAATCAGTAAAATGCCCGAGAATCAAACCGTTGATTTTCTCAAATATTCCAGCAAGAACAAACTGAACAAGGTATCTATCAACCCTGTAAGCTACTTCGCCGATGTCTTCAAGCAGTAAAATTGAATTTTTCGCTTTCGGCAATAACCCGGTTCCAAATAGTGAAGCAAACAGTGTAAGGTTCCCGCCGATAATCGGTCCTTCTGCTTTTCCTTGGTGAATAATTTTCAATTCTTCATTCTCCGGCATCTGAATCTTCCCGATCTTTTTAGGTGAAGTTAAAGCTCGCCAGAAATACTCTTCGGCGTACGGATTAACTTCATTATACAGGTCAACTGCGAGCATCGGACCGGCAAATGTAACAAGATTGGCTTTTTTAAGAAATGCCATTTGTAATGAAGTAATATCGCTGTAACCAACAAATATCTTGGGATTTTTCTTAATAAGATTAAAGTTGATATGCGGTAATAATCGTGGTGAGCCGTATCCGCCCCGTACACAAATAACAGCCTTAACTTCCTTTTTACCGAACATATAATGAAGGTCTTCCAGTCTCTCTTCGTTTGTACCGGCAAGATAACCGTAATATTTACCGACATTTTTTCCGACTTCCGTTTTGTACCCAAGAGATTCAAGATATTGAACTCCCTTTTCTATCCTTGTAAGATCGTCCGGTGAAGAAGCCGGAGAAATAATTCCTATTAAATCTCCTTTTTTTAATCGATTAGGTTTTACCAGTTTCATAACTATTCCTTTTTTTGTAGTGGGTTCATAGAATTTTCTTTTTTCCTACAACAAAGTTAATATTTCTATAATAAAAAATTAACACTCTACCGCCGACTGATTGAGGAATCGGTAAAAATATACAGGGTCTTCTTCACCGGTATAAATGCTCCTGACAGCTTTTAATTGAAGATGGAAGCGGTTTTTTTCGCTAAAATACCATTATTTATTAATATTTTATCAAAATTTTGAGCCGATAGTAAAAAAACACTTGACATTAGAGCAAAAACTGTTATTTTTGCAATAAAAAAAGGATTATTTATCGAACGTTTCGCTACTTTAACCATATAAATTACATAAGGATGATTACACCTAACGTAGTTAGTGATACCGATTATGGAATTTCTATGGTCGGTTTTTTGTTAATTAATGAAAGGAGTTGTTGGTATTGATTTGTTTGATACCCGTTTAACGATATACCATTCAACTAACAAACAGAAAGGTTACTGTAATGCAAACAATAAAAGCAAAAATCGATAATCCTTTGTCGGATTTAATAAGTGATGACACTTATGAACTTTTGACATCGCACGGTTTAATAGATGAAAAATCTGTTAGAGATTATCACATCCGTAAGAAATTTAAAAGTCTACGATCGAATAAAATCTCTGCCGGGGATGCAATTGACAGTATTCGGGAAGACTATCCTTACCTACAATTTGATACAATTAGAAAGATTGTATATCAAATTAGTAAATAGTTTTCGATTATTGTTGTTTTTTTAATAATATGACTTGACTATAATTTAATCACATTCTATATTTGTAACGTCTTTCTCACAGGTTTCTCCCCTGGCCTGTGGGATCAAATAGACGGGCCCAGTGTTTCCCCCAGCACTGGGCTTTTTTAATTTTTACCGGAGTTTATATGGCTAAAATAGATAGAAAAAAATCTGCGAAAATATCGAAAAAAACGGTGATCTCTCCTTTTAAAATTTATTGGAGTCCGTTGAATTATTATGTTTTTGCCATAGGGATACTGCTTACGATTGTGGGCTTTTACTTTATGTCGATTAACCCGTGGAACAGTACCTCGGCACTTTATATCTCCCCGATAATTCTTTTTATTACCTATGTTATCGTTTTTCCTCTTTCTATTCTTTTAAAGAAGAAAGAAGCTGCCAACAAAGAGGATTCAACAAGTGATTCTCGCTAAAGTGCGGGGAAATATCGTATCTACCCAAAAAGATTTAGAACTTAAAGGACATAAACTTATGATTGTCCGCCCGGTTGATTTGAACGGAGAATTTATCGGGCAGCAGGATATTGTAGCACTTGATTTACTCGACTCCGGAATAGGTGATACAGTATTGATTGTACAGGAAGGTGATGCTGTTCAACAAATATTAGGACATCAAAAAGCACCTGTGCATACAATCATTAATGCAATAGTTGATAAAGTAGATTACAAAGAATAGAAGTCTGCTTTGACTAAAACCAACTTCCAGCGGCTGATTGACTTAAAACTTCTTCTCTCAGTTGAAGGAATTGGTCCCGTAAAAATCCGCAGCTTACTCACAAAATTACATTCCCTTGAAGCAGTTCTTTCGGCAGATTTCCATACACTTATTAAAATTGAAGGAATTAATTCCACACTTGCAAAAAAGATTATCCGGGTAAAGGATAACCGTAATTCAATGGAGGAACAACTTCATAAAGAAATTGAAAAACTTGTAAAACTCGGTGGTAGAATAATTACAATCTGGGATAAAGAGTTTCCTACTTTATTAAAGAAAATATACGACCCCCCTCTTTTGCTTTATGTTAAAGGGAGCTTTAACGAAAATGATAATTATTCAATTTCAATAGTTGGAACAAGGCAGCCGTCCAATTATGGAAAAATCCAGGCTGAACGATTTGCCTCCGAATCAGCAGGACAGAATATAACTATTGTAAGCGGACTTGCGCGCGGAATTGATACAACTGCTCACTCCGCTGCAATTAAAGCAAGTGGACGCACTTTTGCAATTCTCGGCTGCGGACTGGATGTTATTTATCCCCCCGAGAATAGAAAAATATTCAACGAAATAGCGAATTCGGGTATGGTTATAAGCGAATACGAATTAGGTACGAAACCGGATGCACCCAATTTCCCTAGGAGAAATAGAATTATTTCGGGGATTAGTCTCGGGACGATTGTAATTGAAACAGCGGCAACAGGCGGTGCAATGCAAACTGCTTCATTTGCACTTGACCAAAACCGGGAAGTATTTGCAATCCCCGGAAACCTTGGTATTAAACAATCGGAAGGAACAAATCTTTTAATACAAAAAGGGGAAGCAAAGTTAGTTAGGGAACCGGATGATATTATTTACGAACTTGAGTATAAGTTAAAACCGGTTTTGGGAATCAAAACGGAAAAACCGATGCCGGAGTTAACGATATTCGAAGAAAAAATAACCGCTTGTTTAAGCAGTGAACCTACACACATCGACAAGATTTCACAGCTTACATCTCTCTCAATTTCAGATTGCCTTGTGCATTTACTTACATTGGAATTCAAAGGAGTAATAAAGCAGTTACCGGGTAAAATGTTCGCTTTGATGTAACACATACTCGTTTCACTTTTCACGCCTACCCGCTGCAATGCCGGGTTTCACCATTTTCGTTTTTACTCGCAGTATCACATAAGCAAGAAGCGAGAAGTACAAGTAGGACTCTCTTTTGAAATAATTCTAATGAGGTAACCGCAAACCTTCAAGTATCAAAATTATGGAAACGAATCTTTCCAACTTTTTGTTTATTTTTCAAATAGAAATAGAATTAACTTTTAGAGGACATCATGACCGCCAATCTCGATATGATTAGAAATGTTTATTCAACACTCAGAGCTAAAATTGAGCATGCAAGAAAAGTTGTTGGAAGACCTTTGACATATACCGAGAAAGTGCTTTACACTCATCTTTGGGAACCGGCTTCAAAGGAATTTTTAAGAGGAAAAGATTTTGCCGATTTTACACCGGATAGAGTTGCAATGCAGGATGCAACTGCACAAATGGCATTGTTGCAGTTTATGTCGGCCGGTAAAAAGAAAACAGCAGTTCCTTCAACCGTTCACTGCGACCATTTGATTCAAGCACAAATTGGTGCTAAGGATGACCTCCTCCGTGCAAACGATGAGAATAAAGAAGTGTACGATTTTCTTGAAAGCGTGAGCCGAAAATACGGAATTGGCTTCTGGAAACCCGGAGCCGGGATTATCCATCAAGTTGTCCTTGAGAATTACGCATTCCCCGGAGGAATGATGATCGGAACCGATTCGCATACCCCGAATGCAGGCGGACTCGGAATGATTGCAATCGGCGTGGGCGGTGCAGATGCAGTTGACGTAATGACCGGAATGCCGTGGGAATTAAAATTTCCCAAATTAATCGGCGTTCATCTTACAGGTAAACTCTCCGGTTGGGCTTCTCCCAAAGACGTTATTCTTAAAGTCGCCGGTATATTAACCGTTAAAGGCGGCACCGGTGCAATTGTTCAATACTTCGGTGAAGGAGCGAAATCAATTTCATGTACCGGTAAAGGAACGATTTGTAATATGGGTGCTGAAATCGGTGCTACAACATCGGTATTCCCTTACGATGAAAAAATGAATGAATATCTTAAAGCAACCGGCAGAGAAGACCTTGCGTCACTTGTTAACGAGATGGCGGATATTCTAACCGACGACCCGGAAGTAATTGCTAACCCGAAGAAATATTTCGACCATTTAATAGAAATTAATCTTTCCGAATTGGAACCGTTGATAAACGGTCCTTTCACTCCCGACCTTGTATGGTCAATTTCTAAAATGAAAGATGCTGTAAAAGAAAAAGGTTATCCCGATAAAATAAGTGTTGCATTAATCGGAAGCTGTACAAACTCAAGTTATGAAGATATCGACAGAGCGGCAAGCATAGCAAAGCAAGCCCTTGCAAAAGGATTGAAAGCAAAATCGCAGTTTACTATTACTCCCGGCTCAGAGCAGGTAAGAGCAACTATCGAAAGAGATGGGCAGTTAAAAGTGCTTGAAGAGTTCGGTGGAGTGATACTTGCAAATGCTTGTGGTCCCTGTATCGGAATGTGGAAAAGAATGGACATTAAAACAGGTGAAAGAAATACAATCGTTACATCATTCAACAGAAATTTTGCAAAAAGAAACGACGGTAACCCGGAAACACTTGCTTTTGTTGCAAGTCCCGAAATTACAACAGCACTTGCAATATCGGGGAGTTTATCATTCAACCCGATAACCGATGAACTAGTAAATGAAAAAGGAGAAAAGATAAAGCTTGACCCGCCGGTAGGCGAAGAACTGCCGTCAAAAGGATTCGACGCAGGCGAAAGCGGCTTTATCGCTCCCGATGATGACGGTTCTTCAATTGAAGTTAAAGTTGAAACGGACAGCGACAGGCTGCAGCTTCTCGAACCATTTGAACCTTGGAACGGAAAAGATATGGAAGAACTTGTTGTACTTTTGAAAGCAAAAGGGAAATGTACAACAGATCATATTTCTATGGCGGGACCCTGGCTAAAGTACCGCGGGCATCTTGACAATATTTCAAACAATATGTTCCTCGGTGCAGTTAATGCTTTTACTGGTGATGCCGGAAAAGTAAAAAACGTTTATACTGAAGCATATAAATCAGTTCCCGAAGTAGCAAGAGATTATAAACGACACGGACACGGCTGGGTTGTTATAGGTGATGAAAATTACGGCGAAGGCTCCAGCAGAGAACATGCAGCACTTGAGCCGCGATTCCTCGGTGGAAAAGCAATCATCGTAAAAAGTTTTGCCCGCATCCACGAAACAAATTTGAAGAAACAGGGAATGCTTCCGCTTACATTTGCCAACCCGGATGATTATGAAAAGATTAGGGAGGATGATAAACTTTCAATCCTTGGTTTAACTGAATTTGCAGAAGAAAAACCGTTTAAACTGATAGTGAAACATAATGACGGAACTATAGACGAAATATTGTTGAATCATTCTTTTAACAGCCGCCAGTTTGAATGGTTCAAAGCCGGCAGCGCATTAAATTTAATTGCAAAAGGAGAGTAGATATTTCTTTGTTAAGCAGATATAAACCGATAATCATAACCTCTTTTATAGCTATAGCTGTAATTGCTCTTATTATTTATCTTGTAGGTAAAGTAGTTCCTACTGAAACTGAAGAGACCGCTGAGAAAGGATTGGACGAAGTCGAGAGAGTTGCGAACCTGCTCAAGAATTCATCATTTGAAAAAGAATTCGATAAATCCGATTGGCGATTGACTATCAATCCCGAAGACTACAATACAACATTTGACCGCTTCGTTGTAAAGGATGGTAATTTCAGTTTCTATATTGAGAATAAAGAGAGCGATTCTTCTACCGGGTTTATCGAACAAAAAATCAAACGAGTAGAAGAGGATAAGAAGTATATCCTTTTCGGTTTTGTCCGTACCGAGAACTGCGATTCAGTACGAATTGAAATTTCGGCTTATGATGAAAAAGACTCGCTTCTGTTCACTGGATACTCAAGTTCACTTTTCAATTCAAATGATTGGACTTTATTGAATACATGGATACGCACCCAGGATGAGAGAATTAATAGTCTTTCTGTACGTGCAATGTTTGCGGGTAAAGGTCGGTTTTGGTTCGATGGTTTTAAACTTTATTCAGTACCGATTGATTACCCGTTCACCCAGATAGATTTTCAATCACCATTCAAAGTTAAATGATTATTAGTTAATATCCATGGCAATTAGTACATGACATTTTTAAATCCAGCCGTTCTATTCGGCTTAATAGCAGCTTCAATACCAATCTTAATTCATTTATTGAATCTCCGCAAGCTGAAGAAGATTCAGTTCAGTACACTTATATTTTTGAAGGAACTTCAAAAGAATAAAATCAGGAAAATAAAGATTAAACAATGGCTACTGCTTGTGTTAAGAATCTTGATAATCATCTTTATCGTTACGGCATTTGCACGTCCCACACTTGAGGGTGTATCGATTGCCGGCACTGCATCAACAGCGAAGACAACAGCGGTGTTTATTCTTGATGATACATTCAGTATGGAAGTAGTTGATGCAAAAGGTTCTTACCTTAACCAGGCAAAAAGCATTCTTCTTGAGTTGACAAATCAACTTCAAGAAGGTGATGATGCCGCGTTGGTACTTGTATCGGATATTTCTAAAAATGAATTGAAAACATCAAACAATCTCGCATCATTAAAACAGGAATTGAAAGATATTCATTCATCGCAGGTAAGCGGAAGTCTTCATAATGCAGTAGTCAAAGCGGCACGCTTACTGGGTGAATCAAAAAACTTCAATAAAGAATTGTATATACTTTCCGATTACCAGGAAAGCCGTTTGATAGATGAAAACACATTCCCGGATTTAAGCGAATATCTTGAACAGAAAGTAAAATTGTATTCATTCCGATTCGGTGAGAAAAATGTTTTTAACCTCGGGATAGACAATCTGGAAATTAACACACGGATATTTGAAAAAGATAAAACTATTAACGTATCGGCATTCGTAACAAATTATTCCAATCAAGTTGTTGATAATCTTGTTGTCTCTCTCTTTTTGAATAAAGACAGAAGTGCGCAGAAAAGTATTAGTATCAACCCGGGAGAGACCAAAGAAGTTATACTTGAGTCTATTATAAAAGAGACCGGTTATGTTGAAGTTTTCGTTGAGATTGAAGATGATGAAATGCTTACCGACAACAGAAGGTACAGCAATATATTTATCCCGGAAACTCAAGAAGTGCTTATTATCTCGAATAATGCTTCCGATTCAAGATTCGTTGAAATGGCTATTAAAGCAGGCGACAGCGGTAACAAAATCAAGATTGATAGAAAGTCCGGCGGACAAATCAATTCGGTTGACCCTTCGAAGTATGATGCAATAATTATTTTTTCATACAAAGATGTGAAGAACCACGAAAGAATATTTTCGTACTTAAGCGAAGGAGGACGGGTTTTTATTATTCCCTCTGCCGATGCTGAGCTGCCGGATATTCAAAAGATGTGTACTTATTACAGGATACCGCAGCCAAAGCAGCATATAAAAAATTTATCTTCTCCTACAGCGTTTAACAATATAGATTACGAACACCCGCTGTTCACGGATATTTTTGAGAATAAAGAAAAAAGAAAAATCGAAAGCCCGGACATCTACAACTATTTTCAAATATTTACTGAAGGGAAAGGAACGAGCATAATTACGCTTCCCGAAAACTCATCGTTTTTATCGGAGTATCTTTATGGCAAAGGAAGAATATTGCTTCTTGCTTCGGCACCGGTTTTAAGTCATTCCAACTTCCCGGTTAAAAGCATATTCGTCCCGATGATGTTTAAAACTGTTTTTTATCTCGGGGCTAAAGATAGAAACAATGAGAATATTATTACGGGAGATGATATAATTTTGAGTACCGTTAAATACCACTCAAAACAGGTTAGGGTAATTAAACCGGATCGGATTGAAGAGATGATCAATCTAACGGATAACAGTGAAAGTAATTTCTTCAGGTATTCGAATACAAACCTTACAGGTAATTATTCTTTCTATTCCGGTGAGAGGTTGAATGAGTTTATTTCGGTAAATACTAATCCGCAAGAATCGAAAACGAAGTTCTTAACACCCGGTGAGTTTGATGAATATCTTGATAAAATTCAGTTCAAAGGGAAACATATTAGTTTACCGGTTAATGAAAATCCGGCTACACTAATTCAACAGGCACGTTACGGAACAGAGTTATGGAAAATATTTTTAATCATTGCATTACTGTTGGCTGCGGTTGAAATGGCTATTGCAAGAAGTTCAAAAAAAGATTTGGTAGAGGTTGAACAGACTTAAATCAGTTGCTCAACAATTTCATCGCAAACTGGGTATCCTTTCGAGGTGAGTTTAACAATTTGTGGATCAATATATAAATAACCTGCAGATTCAAATTGTTTCAATTTCATCTCTGTTTTTTTGTAGATCTCATTACCGAAAAAACTAATAAACTCTTCTTTATCAATTCCACTGCTGCGTAGTGCAAGCATTATGTATTCTTCAAACATTTTTTCGCCCGTTATTGCTTCCGAGCCGCATACTGCATTACCGTTCTGTTCAATTGCTTTCGAATACAAGTTTAATGCAGAGTAGTTCCACCATCTTTTCTTGTTAATGAATGAGTGAGATGAAGTTCCGAATCCGAGGTAATCTTTGTAACGCCAATAAATATTATTGTGTCTGCATTCATAACCTTGTTGAGCAAAATTTGATACTTCATATTGAGCAAAAGAGTATTTTGTCAGCAAATCAATTGTCAGCTCATAAAGTTCGGCATCAAAGTCCGCATCACTTATTTTAACTTTTCCATCAAGAACCATCTTATTAAGAATTGTTCCTCTCTCAAGAATTAAGCTGTAAGCTGAAATGTGTTTAATCGGCAAAGTAATTGCCGTTTCAAGATTCTTTCTCCATTTCTCTTCCGTTTGTCCCGGCAGGTTAAAAATCAGATCAACGTTTATGTTATCGAATCCGCAATCGAAAGCATTCTCAACTGTTTTGATGGCGGCTTTTTTATCATGTATTCTTGTAAGAAATTTCAAATCACTTTCATCAAAGGATTGAATTCCTATACTTAAACGGTTTATTCCCGCTTGTCTGAATTCTTTCAACTTATCATCCGTAACAGTTCCCGGGTTTGTTTCAAGCGTGACTTCAACATTCTTATCGAATACGAAATGATTTTGTAAATATTGAATAATCGAGTTAATATAGTCGGCAGTCATCAATGAAGGAGTACCGCCACCGAAGTATATCGTTTGTCCTATAAACTGTCCGGCGTGCAGTGAAGCGTGATAGTTAATCTCTTTCTTAATTGAATGTATGTATTGCTCAATACCGGATTTCGTTATGACTGAATAGAAATCACAATAAATACATTTATGCTCACAAAAGGGGATGTGGATATAGATGCCTAACGGTTTCACGTAAAATTAGTTATGTTGAACCGATGCGAGAGAATCGTTAATTAACTCCCTTGCGCTCCGGATGGATGTTTCTGACACTTTTTCTCCGCTGATAAGTTTTGCGATCTCGGTTACTCTTTCTTCTTCTGTTAAAAGTTTGATGGAACTTACAACACGGTTTTCAATTATTTTTTTCTCAACGAGGTAATGATTGTTACCGAAACCTGCTATTTGCGGAAGGTGCGTAATGGCAATTATTTGATGAAAAGCGGATAGCGATTTTAGTTTATTCCCAACCTTTTGAGCTATGCGTCCGCTTATACCGGTATCAATCTCATCAAAGATTAAGATTGGCAGTTTGTCATTCCTGGCAAGTGATGATTTCAAAGCGAGCATTATACGCGAGACTTCCCCACCGGATGCAACTTTAACTAAGGGTTTTAAGTCTTCTCCAAGATTCATTGAAATAAAGAACTCTACTTTATCGAAACCGGATGAATCATACTTATAGTTTTTATTTTTATAAGTAATAAACTCTTCGTCGTTGTCCGCAAGGGTTTGTTTAATACTCACTTCAAATTTTGAATTACTGATTCCAAGTTCCGAAAGGGCAGCGCTGACTTCTTTTGTTATCTTTTTTGCGGCTTCTATTCTGATAGTTGATAGTTCGGCAGCATAATTTCCTGCCGAAGTGCGTTTATCTGTAATCAACTTTAGGAGATTATTAATCTCTGTTTCAAAATTCTCAGCTAATTCAAACTCTGCACCGATTTTGTTTCTATACTCCAATAACGACTGCAACGAACCACCATATTTTTTCTTCAGCATATTTATTGCGGAAAGACGAATTCTGAGAGTGTCAAGTTTTTCCGGTTCAAGTTCAACTTTGGATTGTAAACGAAGTATGTTTGAATTGACATCATTAACGAGAGCTATTGCAGATTCAAGTTCATCAACTACTTCTTTTAATGACGGGTCGATTTTCAATAGGGTTGACAAATCGGTTTTTGCTCGGTTCAGATTATCAAACGCACAACCTTCAGAACTGTAGAGTACATTATTTATTGCAGTCGTTAATTCAAGGATTCTTTCTGAATTTTCCAGTATGTTTAGTTCAGCAGAAATTTTTTCATCTTCGCTTTCTTCGGGAGATACGGCATCAATTTCTTTTATCTGAAATGAATAAAGATCTCGCTTTTGCTTTATTAGTTCTTCCCTATTTCTTAACTCTATTAACCGGGATAACAATTCATTTAACGCAATGAATTCACTTTTATATTTTTGTAGCGATTCGGAATTGTTATGAAACTCGTCAAGAAAATCGATATGGGTTTCAACACGAAGAAGTGATTGATGTTCATGCTGTCCATGTAGATCAACAAGAAAATTTCCTGTCTCTTTCAATAAGTTTAGCGTAACGGGAGTGTCGTTTAAGAAGCACCTGTTAGAGCCTTTGAGTGATATTTCTCTGCGGATAATTAATTCATCCGTAAATTCGATTTCGTTCTCTTCAAGAAGATATTTCACTTTCTTGTTTTTCGTAACATCGAACTCTGCTTCAACGATTGATTTGGAAGCACCTTTTCTAACAACATCTGTTGATGCGCGCTCCCCCAAAAGGAGGTTCATTGCATCAATTAAAATTGATTTGCCTGCACCCGTTTCGCCTGTAATTATATTTAGCCCGCTGCCGAATTCAATTTTTATGCTTTCGATAAGGGCATAATCTTTTATGTATAAAGATTTCAGCATAGAATAGAACTATAAAGTACTCTCACTTGTCAAGTTCATTTTTGCAAGCATAATACCGGAGATTGTTTTGGCATCGTAGATTTCTCCTGCTTTAATTTTTTCTTCAATTTCTTTCAAAGTAAATTCAGCAACAGTCATTCCGTATTCGCCTTCTTCACGGCTTAGGTTTCCTTTTGAAAGATCAGTAGCAAGATATATGTGAAGAATTTCCGTGCAGAAACCGGGAGTGGTCGCAATCGCCCCGAGTTTTTTCATCTGCCCTGCTTTATATCCAGTTTCTTCTTCAAGTTCTCTTTTTGCGCACTCTTCCGGGTCTTCACCGTTATCAATTTTTCCTGCCGGAAGTTCAAGTGTGAATTTTTGAAGCGGGTAACGAAACTGATTTACCAATACAATTTTATAGTCTTTTGTTAGAGCTACTGCAACCGCACCGCCGCGGTGAACTGCGATTTCTCTAATGCGGGTATTGCCACTTTCGTAAACTAGCTCATCGACTTGTAAGTCAAATACTTTACCTCTGTGTATTATCTCGCTTTTCTTTAATGTAAAATTCATTTTCTCTCTTCCTGTTTACTTAGTCATTTTTAATTGTAATAAGACATCAATTCATGTCCGAGATATTTCAACAACGCCGTAATAACACCGAGATCATCAAGATAACCTATAAGCGGAGAAATATCCGGAATAGCGTCAATCGGTGTAATGAAATAAATCAGAGCAGCGGCAACAATTGCTTTCCTGTGCCAGCTAACATACGGGTCTTTCATATATTGATAGAGAGCCTTTATATCTTTAAGGAATGATACCTTTTTCCCGATACTTTCAACTTTCTCCCAAAGGTTAGCATCTACATAATTAACTTTTTCCCGGGTTGCAGCTTCTGTCTCCGGTTTATCTTCATATGAGTCGAAATTTATCTCACGCCATTTTAGATTATCCTGTTCCATCTCATACTCCTAATAATTTTAATGTCTTACGTAAAATTTACCGAACCAATCGTAAATTGTATTCCACCAGAGCCTTGAATTTTGCGGCTTTGAAACAAAGTGCGATTCATCCGGGAAATAAAGGAACTTGCTTTCTATTCCCAATCTTTGCAAATGAGTAAACAATTCAAAAGCCTGGCTTTCAGGTACTCTAAAATCATAAGCCCCGTGAACAACCAGAATAGGTGTTTTACAATTATGAATAAACCGGTGCGGGGAGAACTTTTCATACATTTCTCTATTTGTCCATGGTGTCCCTTGATATTCCCATTCGGGGAACCAAAGTTCTTCAGTCGTTCCGTACATACTTTCAAGATTGAAAACTCCGGCGTGTGATACGAGTGCATTAAAGCGGTCTGTATGCCCTGCAATCCAGTTGACCATATAACCGCCGTAGGAACCACCAGCCGCAAATGTATTTTTGGAATCTATAAAAGAGAAGTTTTCAATTGCGTGATCGTAGGCGTTCATCAAATCTTCATAAGCTTTCCCACCCCAATCGCCTGAGATTTCATCTGTGAACTTTTGTCCATATCCAACACTGCCTCGCGGATTAGGAGCAACTACCACATACCCCGGAGCAGCAAACATTTGCAAATTCCACCTATAATGAAAATCATCCGACCATTTTCCCTGCGGTCCGCCGTGAATTAAAAATATCATCGGGTATTTTTTATCCGGGTTGAAATAGGGAGGTTTAACTATTATTGACTGAACCGGCTTTCCATCGCTCCCTTTACTCCAGAAAGTTTCTACTTCATTCATTTCAAGTTTTTCAACAATGTTTTTGTTCACCGAGGTCAATTGAGTTAAAGCTTCATCCGATGTATTAACCGAGAATACTTCGTATGGTTGTGTGCTTCTTTGTTGCTTGAAGAATAGTTTCTTCCCGTCATTGGAGACAATGATATTCGTATTTCCTCTATCGTTTACCACTGTTGTAAGTTCACGGGATTGTATATCCAGCTTATAGATTGAGGTATGAATCTCATTCGCTGCAGTAAAATAAATACTTTTTGAATCGGGTGACCAGATTAATTCGCTCGCTGAAATATCATGCTTCTCTGTCAAATCGGCTAATGTTCCTGTAATCCGGTCGTAAAGCAAAACTCTTTGTTTATCAGCTTCAAACCCGGCTCTTTCCATTGAGCAGAAAGCGATAAACTTTCCATCCGGCGAATAAACCGGTTGATTATCATTCCCTAAACTTTGTGATATTTTTTTAGTAGGAATCATCATCCCTTTTTGAAGGTCGTTTACATTAACGAGAAAGATTTCATTATTAGTACTTACGGCTAAATTTACATCCGGGTTCATTGTAAAAGCAATTTCGGAACCATCAGGTGAGATTGAATAATCACTTGCACTGCCGAGGGCGATTGGAGGAACATCGCTGTAACTGCCGGGTATTAAATCCATATATTCTTTCGATTCACAATCCATCAGAAATAAATGGCTTCTTTTTTCACCGCGCCAGTCGTTCCAATGTCTATACATTAGCTCGGTAAACAAACTTGCTTTAACCTTGCTCTCTTCTTTACGTCTGTCTGTTTCTTTATTGCATTCTTCATCTGAACAGCGCGGGTAAACAGAAGAAGTAAAAAGGATTTTCTTTCCGTCTTTCGACCAGATAAAATCATTTACGCCGGTATAAATATCCGTAACCTGTTCGGCACCGGTTCCGTCAAGGTTTTCAACATGAATTTGTCCTTCAAATAAATAAGCCAATTTTTTTGAATCGGGAGAAAACTTTGGGTTTGCTTCGCTTTTAGCACTGTTCTTAAAAGGTCGTAAATTATTACCATCTGAATCGATTAAGTAGATATCGGAATTCCCTTTATTCAGATCCATACTGTAAATACTCATTGTAAATGCAATTGTCTTGCCGTCTGGGGAAAGTTCTAATGCGCCTATTCTTTTCATTCCCCAAAGGTAATCGTAATTCATTAATTGCTTTGATTGAGCAAAGGATATTGCAACGAATAAAAATGAAATAAGGATAACTTTCTTCATGACAACCTCAATAATTAGTAAACAACAATACAAAGTTAATGTTTTTGCGGAAAAAAATTAGTGGAAAAGATAGGGTTGCTCAAAAAATAGCAACCCTCTTTTTTATGATCGTCATGAAAAATTATTTATACGACTCGTGGCAGTCCGTGCAGATTTGGTCTTTAATCGAGAAACCGAGATCAACAGGATGGATGAACTCTAGCCCTGATAAAGAAACTTGCTTTATACCTATCGGATTCTCCTGCTCAATTATTAAATGACAGATGTTACAATCATTCGAAATAATTTTTCCATCATCGCTTTTGTGTTTACCGTCGTGGCACCTGAAACATCCCATGTTATAAACATGCCCGTTATTATTGGGAAACTTCCTCCAATTCACTTTCATTTCAGGGAAGTAATTCCGGCTGTAAATCTTCTGGATTTCATCAACGCATTTCTCAATCTCTGTTTTTTTACTTTTATGTATCTCCGGGTAGTTCGCTGAATAGAAATTATTTATTGCAATTCCGATACTATCTTTTGCTGCTTTTCTGTCGGAATAAGGAGTTTCAAGAACCTCAACAGCAAGGCTTTTAATATGCGGAAGTGTTTCGTCAATTCTTCCCATTGACATATAAAGATTTACCATTTTGTCCGGCTGATTGTAAATGTGAGAAGGTCTGTTGTGGCAATCGATACAATCCATTCTCCTCATGTATTCCGGCTTCATGTTTTTTTCATCAAAATCAAATTCGGTACTTCTATAAACTGTTTCCACTCCATCGGATGAAACAGATTTAACATATGGAATCTCCATCCTTTTTTTATCCAGGTGATAATAAGAAACTGTGTTATCAATATTCATGTGCCAGTGGATGCCCGATGATATTCCGAATTCAGGATTTCCGCCTCCCGTTAACACAAGCATCGTTAAAGTAGATTTTGTATTTTCTTCATCGGAAAGATAATAGGTATAGTTTATCTTCTTTTCACTGAAGAAATGCTTAGGCCAATGGCATTGCTCGCAAGTTTGCTGTGCCGGTCTCAAGTTCTCAATCGGAGTGGGTATCGGTCTGGGATATAAATTCAAAGCTACCGAGTAAAACTGATAAGCACCGGAGATTTTTGCCTGGACAAACCAATCTGCTCCCGGACCTATATGGCATTTAACGCAGCCGACTCTTGAATGCGGTGATGTCAAGTATGCAGTGTACTCAGGTTCCATAACAGTATGACAGAGTGTTCCGCAGAACTCATCCGAATCGGTATATTCGTAAGCCTTGTAACTACCGAATGCAGTAAAAAGAAGTAGTAAAATTGTTCCGACTGAAAAGACGGTTAGTGCAAAACGGTGTTTCGGATCGTTTAAATCTATTCTGGGTAATTCGCGTTCAACAAAATCGGCTTTTGCTCTTTTCTTTTTTTCTCTAAAAATTCCGAAGGCAATCAGGAGGAGACCGAAGATTAAAAAACCGGGAAGAATTACAAATGCAAGAATACCCATATACGGTTTGGGGTTCTCGCTTAGTGCTTCCAATAAAATGAGAAATAATATCAACCCGAAACTGATTGATGCGATTACAGCACCGGCAAAAGAAACCGGGTTATAGAATGAAACTGGGAATAATCTATTTTTCATAAGATGCCCTTCCCGGATGAATTTATTTAAAAAATAATTTAACTATCGTTCCGCTTGTTTTTTCTTAATCTCTTCAAGTTCCAGAGGGTGTTCCTCAGCCATCTCCTCTTCTGTTAATGTTCCTTTAAACCAGGCAAGATTCATAGGATAGATATCCGGGTTAAAAATAACAAAGTAAATATGCCATATAAGAATCGAAAGGAATGCCAGCCATGCTTCGTAGTAATGAATTACACGTGCAACATCCCAACCAAGTTTTGTAAACATTCCGATAAATGTATTTTCAAACCAGAGAATAAACCCGGTTGCAGTCATGATTATCGTCCCCCAAACTAATGCCCAGTATTCGCTTTTTTCTATATAACTGAATCTTCCGAATTTCGGTTTTTCTTTAGAGAATCCGAAGTTGAATTTTAAAACTCCCCATGCATCTTTAGCATCTTGAAGTTTGGGTAGAAGATCAAGAAACAGTCTTTTTCCTCTTTCAGTAAAAATTAGGTAGTAAGTATGGTAGAGGCTTGCAGCTATCATTACAACGGCAGCTATTCTATGTAAAAGACTTCTTAACTCAAATGCATCCGGTATAATATCGCGAATATGTCTTACCCACCAGGCATCCGGGAACCGAAGCATAAATCCAGTAACAACAAGAGTAAAGAAACTTAACATCAACGAAAGATGCTGAATCCTTTCACTTAAAGTCATTCTCAAATAGAGTGAATGTCCAACCGTATGCCTTTTAATTATTCCCCTTCTCATAAGGAGTTTAATCCTGGCTTTTTTAATTAAGTCTGCTGTATTATGAATAAGCATTCCACCGACTATACTGAAAATAAGAACAATATAAACGAATGCAATCCAGTAGAGTAACGGTTCATCTTCTTTTGACATAGTAACGTGAACTGCACCCTTTGTAAAATTCTCGTTTGCACCCGGGTGACAACTTCCGCATGTAGCTACAAGATTCTCTTTAGAAATTGTTGATGTCGGGTCGCTTGATGGTTTTATGTTATGAACACCATGACAACTGGCACAGTTCGCAACTACAGCAGAGCCGCCTCTTAATGCAAGTCCGTGATAACTATCGTTGAATGTTTTATACTTATCAGCAGAAAGCCCGTATCTCTCCGTTAATTTAACTGAACTATGGCACGGAGCGCAAACTTCCGTCCCAAGTTTTCTGAAAGAGACCGGAGCGTTAGGGTCTTTTACATTCAAAATATTATGCTCACCATGGCAGTCCGTACAAACCGGCGAATTTATATTCCCTGCCGATACAGCTTTTCCGTGAATACTTTCATTATACTCTTTTGCAATGCTTTCATGGCACTTAGCGCAAGTTCCGGGTACATTCAATTTGTATGTACTTGATTTCGGATCGGTTGATTTGATTACATCGTGTGAATTATGGCAGTCAACACAACCGGCGGAGTATACATTACCTCCGAGTAATGCTTTACCATGAACACTATTTTCATATGCTTTAATAAACGCTGAAATAGGTGTCAATCCTTTTTCCGTATCGGGATTTTCAAGATGGCACGATAAACACAATTTCTCCTGAGCAATCTTTACTTGTAAAGAATCCCTGCCGGTACTTTTATTTGTAATCGGTGTAGCATGGCACGTCATGCAATCCGGGGCGCCTATTACTTTGTTCATCAATGCTGTTTCGTGTGCCGAATGTAAAAACAACTTAGAAGATTCAGAATGGCATTTGCCGCATGATTCGGTCAGCTTTTCTTTAGCGAAAGGAAATCTTTGTGACTTTGTTGAAAATACATTATGAGTTCCATGACAACTTTTACAATTAACATCGGGGGAAGTTTCTCTCCCTTTCACATTCAGCATCTGCGGATGAAATTGATGTTTTGTAACAGTACCTTTATGACACGTATAACAATTAACCGGGTCTATTTTTTCTTTGTGCGGTAGTTCATCCGGATCAAAACCGGTGTGGCAGGCTACGCAGTTTAATTTTATGTGAGGAGAAGATTTAAGTATTCCTTCGTTGACATAAAGAGAAATCTCCCGTCCTCTTTTTTCCATCGTAAGGTCTTCATCACTATGGCAGGTCATACAATCATCATTTGATTGCGCTAAAAGTGAAGAATTAAAAAGAAGAAATGTAATTATTATTAGCAGCTG
>DAIRET010000168.1:0-6286 GCA_036795455.1 Ignavibacteriaceae bacterium | reverse complement strand
ATATGACCTTTTCTACATTGAGAATATGTCCCTGCGGATGGATTTTAAAATTTTATTCAGAACATTCTTCGTAGTATTTCTCGGTAAAGGTCATTATGATTGATTTTTTTATTAGTAAAAATTTTGATATAATGCCAATCAAATTTAACCTATTAATTAACCATAAATAAGTATTGCCGGATGTCCAAAGCTATAGTTATTATACCAACATATAATGAGCTTCATAATATTCAGAAGCTGATACCCGACGTTTTATCACTTTACGATAAAGAAATTGATATCTTAGTAGTTGATGATAATTCCCCTGATGGAACGGGAAAATTCGTTGAAGAGTTGAGCAAATCAAATGAACAGGTTCATGTTCTTATCCGCGAAAAGAAAATGGGATTGGGAACAGCATACTGTGCCGGTTTTAAATATGCACTTCAACATGGTTATGAATACATTTTTGAGATGGACGCCGATTTTTCTCACGACCCAAAAGAGCTTGCGAATTTTCTTGTTGCAATCAAAGACCATGACCTCGTAATCGGCAGCCGCTACCTTACAGGCGTTAATGTTATTAACTGGCCTATGCAGAGATTGCTTTTAAGTTTCTTTGCAAATAAATACACAAGGATAATTACGGGTATGCCGATAACAGATTCTACAGGCGGTTTCAAGTGTTTCAGAAGAAAAGTTCTTGAATCCATCAACCTTGATAATATTAAATCCAACGGCTACTCTTTCCAGATTGAAATGAATTTTAAAACCTGGAAAAAAGGATTTAGAATTGGTGAAATCCCCATAATCTTTTACGACAGGCAATTAGGCAAATCCAAAATGTCTAAAAAAATTGTTCGAGAAGCAGCACTTCTCGTTTGGAAATTACGTTTTAGAAGCATCCTCGGAGTATTATAAATTAGGTTGAATGTGGACCTTTCAATTATTATCGTAAATTACAATGTAAAGGAATTTCTACAGAACTGCATCAACTCCATCCAAAAAGCAACAAAGAATATCACTTCGGAAATAATCGTTGTCGATAATGCTTCCGATGATGGAAGCGTTGAGCTGCTTCAAGCACAATTCCCTGAAGTTAAATTATTCATCAACGAAAAAAATCTCGGCTTTAGTGCCGCTAATAATATCGGGTTAAAATACTCATCCGGTAAATACCTTTTATTACTTAATCCCGATACAATTGTAGAAGAAAACACATTCGATACACTAATTGATTTCTTCCAGAAAACACCGGATGCAGGTTTAGCCGGCTGTAAAATCTTAAATCCCGACGGCACATTGCAGCTTGCTTGCAGGCGTTCTTTCCCGGGACCATGGACTTCATTCTGTAAAGTAACCGGGTTGAGCAGCTTGTTCCCTAAAAGTAAAATATTTGCCCGGTACAATCTTACGTATCTTGATGAGAATAAAACATACGAAGTAGACGCCATTTCAGGTTCATTTATGATGATGAAACGCGAAGTATTTGAAAAGATCGGTGGATTGGACGAAATATTTTTCATGTACGGCGAAGACCTTGATTGGTGTTATCGTGTTCAGAAATCAGGATATAAAGTTTATTACGTCAATTCAACGCAGATAATTCACTACAAAGGAGAAAGCACAAAAAGAAGCAGCCTTGATGAAACAAAACTCTTCTACAATGCAATGCATTTGTTCGTAAAAAAACACCTTGCTACCTCATTCCTTGTGGAGATAATTTTACGTTCCGCAATAATGGCAAGAGAATTAATAGCTTTTATCGGGCGGGGAAAACTTATTTTAATCTCGGTTGTATTCGATATTTTAGCTTTCAATGTTTCACTCTTCTTAGCTGAAAATATTTATTCTATTCTTAAAGGATGGTTCGGATTCCCGGATGACTCTTTATGGATAGTTTATACGGTTCCTGTCGCTTTTCATATTCTAACCGGATTTGTTCTTAGAAATTATAAAAAAGATAATATCTCCCTCCTTTCAAATCTGATTTCTATTTCCGCTGCTTTTTTTGTAATCTCATCACTTACTTATTTCTTTAAAGATTACGCTTACAGCCGGGGCATTGTAATCTTAACATATTTTATTCTTTTCTTTCTCTCTTCTTTGTGGAGGGTAATTTACAAGTTCTATGTTCGGGTCGGGTTACCGGGATTACAGAGTGCAAAAATAAATACACTAATAGTAGGAACTTCAAGTTCGGCTATTGAAATAGCATCCAAATTAAAATCAAATTATACCAGTTTTCATTCTATTGTCGGATTGATTTCACAAACGAGAAAGGAAATCGGAACTAAAGCAGGTAATTTTGATGTTATTGGTAGCATTGAGAACATCAGAAAGATTATCCACGAGAAGAAAATCAACGAAGTTATTTTTTCTTCTAAGGAACTGAGCTACAAGCAGATTATGAGTATAGTTGCAGAATGCCAGCAAGAAAGAGTAGAATTCAGATTAGCCGGCGAGAACATCGATTTTATAGTAGGAAAATCTTCAATCAATCTATTAAATGATATTCCTTTATTTGAGATTTCTTATAACATTTCTCAACCGGTAAATAGATTTTTCAAACGACTGTTCGATATTGTTCTAAGTCTATTCTTACTTGTTTTTTTATATCCTTTCATTTTTATATTAAAAGGTAGAAAAGCGAAAGAAAACACATTCAGTAAATTGGTGTTAAGCACACCCAAAGTTTTGTTCAAAAATTATAGTTTTGTAGGTCCTTATAATTCCGAAAATCAAGGCAGCTTATATCTCGGGAAACCGGGATTAACAGGGCTTTGGTTTACAGAAATAGAAGGAACTGAAAGCCTTGAAAAACTAAACATCTTCTATGCAAAAAATCAAAATCTATGGCTTGACCTGGAGATAATAGGAAAAACAATTCAAAAACTTTTAATGCAGCGAGATTAATTATGGCCAAAACTATGTTGGAATTTGAAAAACCGATTGCAGAACTTGAAACAAAACTTGAAGAAATGCGGAAAGTCTCCGAATCACTTGATATTGGCGACGAAATAATCCGCATCGAAGAAAAAGTAAGACTACTGAAAGAAAGCGTTTATAAAAACCTTTCAAGATGGCAAAGAGTACAATTAGCACGTCACCCTGAACGTCCTTATACTCTCGATTATATCTATATGATAACCCAGGATTTTATTGAACTGCACGGCGACCGGTATTACAAAGACGACAAAGCAATAGTAGGCGGATTTGCAAAAATTGACGACTACAAAGTGATGATAATCGGGCATCAAAAAGGGAGAGACACAAAATCTAATCTTTATAGGAATTTTGGAATGCCTAACCCGGAAGGTTACAGAAAAGCATTACGCTTGATGAAACTTGCGGAAAAATTCAATAAGCCTGTTATTACAATGCTTGACACACCCGGAGCATATCCTGGGCTTGAAGCTGAAGAAAGAGGACAAGCTGAAGCTATTGCAAGAAACCTGTTTGAAATGAGCAGGTTAAAAGTACCGGTTATTGTCGTAATTATAGGTGAAGGAGCAAGCGGCGGAGCATTGGGTATTGGTGTCGGTGATAGAATTCTAATGCTTGAAAATACATGGTACTCAGTCATTAGCCCGGAATCTTGTTCAAGTATTTTGTGGAGAAGCTGGGATTATAAAGAGCAAGCTGCAGAAGCACTTAAATTAACTGCTGCGGATTTACTTGAATTAAATATAATAGACAGAATCGTACCGGAGCCTCTCGGTGGAGCTCATAAAAACCATGAAGAAATGGCTTCAACATTAAAGAATGTTTTGAAGGATGAATTAGCTAACCTCGTAAAACTGAAACCTGAAAAACTGATTGAGAATAGATTGGAAAAATTTGCCGCTATGGGACAATTTATTGAATAACTGGAAAACTAATGCTTGAAACAGAATTTGAAATCCGGGTTAGATATGCGGACACGGATAAAATGCAATTTGTTTATAACGGTAAATACCTCGAATATTTTGAAGTTGGAAGAACCGAAATGTTGAGAAAAACCGGTTTCTCTTATCGTCAGCTCGAAGAAAGCGGTTACCAGTTGCCTCTGCTCGACTCTTATGTTCGGTATGTAAACTACGCACAATATGACGACCTTCTTCTAATTAAGAGTAGGTTAAATGAAATCCCTTCCGTTAAAATGAAAATCAATTACCAAATCTTCAGAAAAAGAGATGGTTTGCTTGTAGCGGAAGGATATACAACTCATGCATTCATTAGAACCGATACAAAAAAGGCAACCCGCGTACCTGAAGTATTCTTAAATATTATTAGAAAGTTTTTTAATGATTGATTTCGAAACAGTTGATAGAATAATACTGAACGCACTATCCGAGGATATCGGAAACGGGGATATTACTACCATAGCTACGATTAAAAAGGAAATGACAGCAGCCGCAACTTTATTAATCAAACAAGATGGAATTATTGCCGGTCTTTCTATTGCCGAAAGAGTTTTTAATCTTGTCGATAAATCGCTTCAATTCACAAGAAAAATAGATGATGGTTCCAGAGTAAAATATGGCGATGTTGCAGCAGTTATTGTAGGGAATGCTGCATCCATACTAACAGCAGAAAGAACAGCTTTGAATTTTCTCCAGAGAATGAGCGGGATAGCAACTTATGCCGATACTTTTGTTGATGCAGTAAAACATACAAAAGCAAAAATCATTGATACAAGAAAAACTGCTCCCGGACTGCGATATCTTGATAAACTTGCCGTAAAACTTGCCGGCTGTAAAAACCATCGCATCGGTTTGTACGATATGTTTTTGATAAAAGATAACCACATTGAAGTTGCTGGTTCAATAACAAACGCAGTTAATGCATGTAAAGAGTATAATTTGAAAAACAAGGGCAATCATCTAATCGAAGTAGAAGTTAAAAATCTTACCGAAACAGAAGAAGCAATAAAATGCAAAACAGATGTTATTATGCTGGATAATTTTCAGCTTGATGTGATGAAAAAAGCGGTTAAACTTATTAACGGAAAATGTAAGGTCGAAGCCTCCGGGGGAGTTACCCTGGAGACTGTAAAACAGATAGCGGAAACAGGAGTAGATTACATTTCGATTGGAGCTTTAACACACAGCGTTAAAGCATTAGATATCTCATTAAACGTTACTATGTAGCTTTTTATTCTCTCAGGGTTTACGGTAGTTTCAAAAAATCATCGTACCAAAACGGTTTCTTTGCTGATTGCTCAAGTTCATCAAACTTTAAAATTAGCTTTAACTCCTCAATTTCATTGCTATCAAGATACGGAAGAATTACAGTAGGCAACCTCAATATTTTACTTGATGATAAAACTCTTAACAGGTTTCCCATAGTTAAAAGATTCATCTTTTTCATTTCTCCGAACACAAAAAGCAAATCGTAAACATTACTACTGCCTTCGTTAAACTCTTTAATAATCCTATCTATGAAACCATCATATAATTCAACAGGTACTGCATCTAACGAATACCAGATTTGTGATACTTTCCTTTTCCCCTCTTTTGTAATTTTTGATGTGTAGTAGAGAAAGAACTCTCCCCTTTTCATATCGTTTAGTTTCTCTAAAAATTCTTCTTTTTTTATTTGAGAGAAATGGAAGAAAATATCAATACTGTAATAAAGGCTCTTCAGAAAACCGAATCCTTTTTCATCAATCTTTTTTACGCGGCAAAAATCAAGGGGTTCATTCATAATAAATTTACAACTGATTATTAACTGTTAAACTCTAACTTAAAATAAGTAAAAACATTGGATTTAGCTGTAATAAAACACGGCTTATTTTTGTAAATTGCATTCCGAATTAAACAAATTTCTATTAATGTTCGACAAACTAAAACAGCTTACAAAAGAGACCGCCATTTACGGTATTAGCACAATCCTGGGCAGGTTTTTGAATTTTATCCTTGTCCCTTTTTACACTAATATTTTTCCTCCGGAAGAATACGGTATCGTAACAAACGTTTACGCTTTCATTGCAATAATGAATATAATTTTCATATACGGAATGGACTCCGCTTATATAAAATTTGCAGCTTCGGAAGAATTCCCGGATAAGAAGGAAACTTTTTCAACAACATCAATCTCGATAATATTAACTTCTATACTGTTTGCTTTTATTGTACTTGCTTTCGACCAACCGGTAATCAGGTTCCTAAGTATTTCAGTTGATTATTCAGTAATAATCACATATACTATTTTAATTCTTGTACTTGATGCGCTTGCAGTGATCCCGTTTATTTTTATTCGCCTTGAAAATAAAGCCCTGCTCTTTACATCTATAAAAATAGGTGGAATAGTTTATAGATGTAAA
>DAIRET010000167.1:0-6348 GCA_036795455.1 Ignavibacteriaceae bacterium | reverse complement strand
TACGGCAGCTTGACGATGATGTGATATTCCTTGTAAAAAATAAACAGCTTGATTCTGTGAAAGGAATAGGGAAGGGTATTCAATTGGTTATTTATGAGTACGTTGATAACGAATCATCTCCATTCCTTGAAGAATTGAAAAAAGATTACCCGCATACTTTGTTCGATGTTTTTTCAATACGGGGATTAGGACCGAAGAAAATAGCACTTTTGTATAACCAATTAAAAATCGGAAGTATAGAGGAGTTGGAAACAGCTTGCAGAAATAATTCACTGCAGGATGTAAAAGGCTTCGGTAAATCAACACAAGAAAAAATTCTTGCGGAGATTGAACTTGTGAAAAGGAACAAAAAATTTATTCACATGCACAGGGCTGATAAAATTGTTCAGAAGATTTCCGAAATGCTTGCAAGTATTAATCTTATTGCAGCTTTTCAAATAAGCGGTGAAATCAGAAGGAATTGTGAAGTCGTTTCAAAGATAGAATTCGTAATACAAACTAATGATGAAAAGAGTGTAATAGAAGAACTCGAAAACAGTTTCGAAGGGAAGTATACACATTCAACTTTTAGTATTGAGAATCTAAATATCCCGGTATTTTTTTACATTGTTAAAGACAAGAATGAATTTGATAAGAAATTGTTTCTTACTACAGGTTCAATTGAATTTTTAGAAGAAATCGGGTACCCGGATGATTTGTCAACTGAATTTTTGGAGACGTCGTATTTTGAAAAGAGAGGTATAGATTATCTTGCTCCCGAAATGAGGGAAATGGTAGTATTCAACTATCCGGTTAAAACACTGTTAGTAGAATCGGATTTGAACCGGGAGCAGTTTAATGGATTCCTTCACTTTCATACGAAAAATTCGGATGGAATGAATACGCTTGAAGAAATGGTGCTGGTGGCAAATTCTGCTGGTTACGGATATTTTGCAGTATGCGACCATAGTAAATCGGCTTTTTATGCTTCCGGTTTAA
Source organism: Ignavibacteriaceae bacterium (assembly GCA_036795455.1). GTDB lineage: Bacteria > Bacteroidota > Ignavibacteria > Ignavibacteriales > Ignavibacteriaceae > DAIRET01. Next base: position 5,370 of record DAIRET010000167.1, on the reverse strand, counting down.
CTGAAGACCGTATCTTATTACAAAAAAAAGAAGTAGCGGAAGTCTCATCAAAATTAAGATTGCCGGTTTACCAGGGAATTGAATCAGATATTCTTAATGATGGAAGCCTTGATTATGAGCAGGATTTTCTTGAGAACTTTGACTTTATTGTTGCATCAATTCATTCAAATTTCAATATGAAGGAAGATGAAATGACGGCACGGATAATCAAAGCAGTAGAAAATCCCAAAACAAACGTACTTGGACACCCTACAGGAAGATTACTTCTATACCGGGAATCATTCCCTGTGAACATAAAAAAAGTAATTGACGCATGCTCCCGAAACAACGTAGCAATTGAAATTAATGCGAATCCTCACCGGCTTGACCTGGACTGGAGGAATATTTTATATGCAAGGGATAAAGGTTGTATTTTTTCAATCAACCAGGACGCTCATTCGGTTGATGAGGTTAAGTATATAAAATACGGTATTAATATAGCACGAAAAGGGGGGATTCAGAGCAGTGAAGTTCTTAACTGTTTTACAAAAGAAAAGTTTGAATCATTTATTAAGAAAATTTGAAAACAATCAACTTGAGAGGTAAATATGTCGTTAGATTTGAAAGAAACAATTCGCAGTATTAAAGATTTTCCGAAACCTGGTATTGTGTTCCGTGATATTACAACCCTTCTAAAAAATCCGGAAGCATTAAAAACTGCTACCGATGTTTTTCTGAAATTTGCCGAAGAAAAAAACATTACTAAAATAGCCGGAATAGAATCACGCGGTTTCATTTTCGGTGGATTACTCGCTGAAAAGATGAATATCGGATTTATTCCAATAAGAAAACCCGGAAAACTTCCTGCGGAAACTGAAAAAGAGACATATTCATTGGAATACGGAACTGATTCGATTGAAATCCACAAAGATGCAATTGCTCCAGGTGATGTTGTCCTTTTACACGATGACCTTCTTGCAACCGGTGGCACGGCAAAAGCCGCTTGTAATTTAATTGAAAAACTCGGTGGCAAAGTTGCTCAAATTTCATTTTTAATAGAACTATCATTTCTGAATGGCAGGGAAAAACTTGCAAATTACGACGTTCGCTCAATTATTAATTACGATAGTGAATAAGTAAAAAATAGTGTAGCGCGAAAACGAAAAGAAACTCTTATTGGAATCGGTGATGATCCGCCGTTAAAATTAGAGACGCTTACAGATATTGAAGGATTATTCTTTCCAGTTAATTGGAGAGATAATAACAACAAATTCACCTTTGCTTGAAGATTTGCTCAGTTTTTCAATTACTTCCTCAGGTGTACCTCGGAGGAATTCTTCAAATTTCTTTGTTAATTCACGGCAGACTGAAATTATCCTTTCAGGCATGTAGGTTTTTAATTCTTCAAGGAGTTTTTCTATACGGTATGTGGATTCATACAGAATAATTGTCCTCTTTTCGACTGAAAACTCCTGTAGTTTTTTCTGTCTCCCTTTTTTTTGCGGAAGGAATCCTTCAAATACAAAAGCATCCGAAGGTAAACCGGCGGCAGATAATGCACAAATAGCAGCACTTACTCCCGGTATCGGAATTACCTTAATATTCGCTCTTACCGCTGCTGAAATTAATCGTACTCCCGGGTCGGATATAGCGGGAGTACCTGCATCTGAAACCAAGCCCGCTTTCTCACCATTTGAGAGTCTGCTCAAAACGTACTCGATTTTTCTCTCTTCGGAAGCAGCATTGAATGAAACAAGTTCTTTTTTTATGTTATAATGATTCAAAAGGAATGAAGTTACTCTTGTATCTTCACAAATAACGAAATCTACTTCTTGTAAAGTCTCTATTGCTCTAAGAGTAATATCCTTTAGATTTCCGATGGGTGTACTTATAACGAATAACATATATAAAAAAACAGTAGCGGTTCCTGCAAAGAAACCGCTACAAGCAAGTAGTGTAATTAATTTGTTAATTGATGTGCAAAAATAAAATTAGTTGATAAAATATCAAAGTAATTTCTCTTTTTGCTGCCGGGTATTAAATCCTCCAGCGTTTTTCAACCATTTTGATATTCAGAGTTTCGAGTTCCTTCATTACAGGTTCGTAAATATCCGGTGTATTCGGTATTCTTACGCCTGTTGCAGTTATCTCACCGTCAGCCATCATTTTAACGCCGATTGCCATTGGAAGGCTAACAGTTCTTGCCATTGAAGAATCACCACCCTGAATTCCGAAATCAATTAATGTAGAAGTTATCATATCTTTAGAACCGTCATTATTTTCTACAATAAAGCGGTGTCTTAGGATTATCATATCAACTTCATCCTTCTCGAAAACTAATTTTTCCTGCAATCTATCGCTTAATATATCGAGATAGTTGTTCTGAGCCGGTACTACTTCATCGCTGAATAAACCGAGCCATTCAAATCTGCTGATTACGGCATGATCAACCGGGAGATTTAATTTTTCCGCAACTTTAGCTTTCACATCGTCGTTAATACTGCAACCGGTTAAATACATCATTAAGGTTTTGAAAGTAATTCCCTGAACATTATCGCGTGGTGTTTCGTCAACAAGTCCGAGGTCTACGATCTTCTTTAATGTTTCGCACCAGCCTAAGTTTCTGTAAGTTCCGCGTTTTACTGTTAAAGCATCTTTCAAACCGTAAAGCTCTTTATAAGGAGTGGAATCTCTATTCGGGTAGACTTCAAATTTCCCGAGGTCTTCAATCTCTTCTACTTGAGGATTTAAGAAAAGGTTTTTACCGGGGATGTTCACTATTTCACCGTTTTCGAGATACTTTGCTGAATTTCTTGATGCAAGAACAACCCCGCGCGGGCTCCAACTAAATTTATAGCCGAATGGATTGTTGTTATCTTTCGGTGCCGGTAAGCCTCCGCAGTATGAATAGAAGTGTAATACTTTTCCGCCTTCTGTGCTTACTTCATCAATTATTTTCATTGCGGACATATGGTCGATTCCCGGATCAACACCAATTTCATTTAAGAAAAGCAAACCTTTCTCTTTTGTCGCTTTGTCAAGCTTTGCCATTCCTTCACTAACGTATGAAGTAGTAGCCATATGCTTTCCATGTTCGATGCAGAGTTCAGCAACTTTTAAATGATGAATCCACGGTAAAAGACTGATAACAATATCATGTTCTTTTATCAACTTTGCGAGTTCGTCACCGCTTTCCACGTTTACCTGTACTGCAAAACCATTGGAAAAACCTTCAACAAGTTTTTCAGCTTTGCTTACTGTTCTGGAAGCTACGGTAACACTCAAATTTTTTTGTTTTAATAAATAATGAACTCCGGGACGACTTACTAATCCAGCGCCCAATACAAGTACCTTTTTCATTTCTCCTCCTTATTAAGGAATTTGGTTAAATATGTGTAATTTTTAGTTAATTTGCCTTTGTGTAAAATCAATGCCGCTTTTATCGGTAAAGGAAGTTCTAATTCATCGAAATCGGAATTAAAATCCGCATTTACAATACCCGGTACGAATTCTTTTAATACCCTTGAGAAGGATGCTGAAGACTCAATAGGGAATTCGCACGGTAAATTATCTACCGCCATTACCGTAATTCCTTCCCGTTCAATTCCATCCTTAAACTTTTCAGTATCATAGAAATATGTAAAAGCAGGATTATCCGGTTTAGTTACTTTGTGGGTTATTTCAACTGCGCCGTCTACGTCGCAGCTAATATCACCAATAACCTGTAATTTAATTCCCGAAGTAAGCATAGCATCTTTAAGATATTTTTTTGTAACTAACCGCGGGTATTTCTCATCCCAGTAAATACAGTTTACAAGTGCCGAAAGATAGGGGATATAAGTATCAAACTTTGAAACGTAATGCTCGGGATGAGCAAAATATTCCTGCAAGTTAAAATTCCCTTCAATTCTTTTTACAAGATGTTCCTCTTTGAAAACTACCTTGTAAAAATTTGAGTTGTCGAGCGTTAATGAGTTATGTAAAGTGGGTAGTATCTCCGGTGTAATTATTTTATTCGGTAAAATATCGAATATTTCCTGCGCACCTTTAGAGACGTTGCCGTAACCGGCGAATCCGATAATTACAGGACAAAGTTTTTTCGGAAGTCCTACTTTCTTTATCTCTTCAGCTACTTCTTTAATTTTTCGTTTTGCGTCTTCAACCGAAGCGTATTCGTAAGGTTGTTTTATCTTTTCAAGAGGTGTGGAATAGCCGTTCAGTTTTAACTTCTGCCCTAATATATGGAGGGTTTCAATCATGCCTGCGTAACCGGCAAAATTCCCGAAGAATATAAGCCGTACACCTTTCTCATTTGTTATTTTTTCATAATCTATAAGATTGCACTCAAGCTCCATCAGCTTTTTTAGCATCGGCATATTGTATGGTTGTCCCTTTATTGTATGTGAAAAGAAGACGTATGTTTTTCCTTTGCGGAAGAAAGGGATAGGAATCTCTTTAACTGCAAAAACAACGTTTGCTCTCGAAAGGTCTTCTACAACTGTAAATCCTTTACTACGGTAATCGTTATCAGGGAAGCATCTTATTACCGATGGCTGTATCAAAGTATCTATTTTGTATTTTTCCTTAATTTCAATAAGGTCTTCTGGTATTAACGGAACTCTACGTTCCCATTCGTTTTTGTCTTCTCGTCTTATTCCGATAAACATTTTATCTCCGAAATTTATGAATGAAAGAAAGCGAAACGGGGGATAGGGGGGTATTAAAATACGTTTTCGAACCGCGAAATAAAGTAGCTTCTTAATCCGCAGGTAAAGGTAAAGTATATGTTTTGTCTATTATTCATACATTATTGTTTTTCTGTTGCAAAAATAGAAAGTTTTTCTTTTTTTTACAACCGGCTGAAGCCAGACTTTTTTTTGATGTAAATCTATACTCAAAAACAGGGAAAGGAAGGGGAATGGAAATAGCAATGTTTTTCAGCAACTCGAAACAAATTATGGGTATAGTATTGGGGGTTGTCTAAAAGGTCATTCTTTTCATTAACCAACGGATTTATCCGTTGGATTTAAGAGAAAAAATAAACTTAACCTAACGGTTTCAACCGTTTTTATTACTTTTTGAACAACCCCATAAAAAGAATGCGGCTTTCCAAGAATTCTTTGAAGAAACCGGAAGTTATGTTTGACTTTATTAATTCGTCCGCTAAAGCAGACGGGAATTCAGAGAGAATGATCATAAAATTGCCGTCGGTTTTTCTCGTGGAGATGGTTCCCAAACCGACAGATAGGAAAAGACAAAAAAATAATTAATGGATTTAGCCACAATAATCAATTAGCAAATTGGAGAAAAACAAAATCCATAGTCATGGTTAAAACCTTTATTAATTAAGGAGATTAGAATCCCGGCAGTAAACTGCCGAGTTAAAGGATG
>DAIRET010000013.1:0-28766 GCA_036795455.1 Ignavibacteriaceae bacterium | reverse complement strand
CTTTTGATTATAATACCGCCTCCGAGTTTTGTCAATTCAATTGCTTCACGCGAATTCGATATTTTAGGACCGAACAGCACCGGGATACCGTAAACAGCGGCTTCAAGAACATTGTGCACATTGCTTTTGAAACTGCCTCCTACAAAAGCAATATCGGCGTAGTAATAAAGCGTGAGAAGTATTCCGATTGAATCAATAATAATTACTCTTTCGTTATTATAGTTGTTTAAGAAGGAGAAGCGAATTGTCTTTAGTTTTCCTGCAAAATCATTTTCAAGTTTTTCAAGATGTAAAAGGGTAGGTTCGTGCGGAGCAATAATTAGAATTACATCTTTATAGTACTTACTGATTTTCAGAAATGTAGGGATTAACACCTCTTCATCCTCGCCCCAGGTGCTGCCTGCAACTATTACTTTTTTGCCGGAAAAAATATTCTCTTTAATAAGGTTTTTTTCTTTGGCAATTAAGCTCCGTTGATATACGCGGTCAAAACGGGTATCTCCTACCGGGAGAAGTTTATTGTCGGTACAGTTGAATATCTTGAAATTATCGGCATCGTCCCGGGAAACGGTTAAAATTCTTGTAATGTTTTTGAATAAGCTTTTATGAAAGCTTCTTGAAACCGGTTTTGTCCTTGCAGAAGTTTTAAGCATTGTTGCATCGATTATCATACTCGGAATATGTCTTTTCGAAAGCTCGTAAACATGGTTAGGCCAAATATCGTACCGCATGAAAATTGCAAGTGAGGGATTAACAATTGTAATGAATCGCTGCGCGTTGTAGTGTGTATCGAACGGTATGTAGGAAACAAGGTCGGCGTAGGGGTATTTTTTTGAATTAACGTAACCTGATGGAGAAAAAAAAGTAACGAGAATGTTTACATCAATTTCGGATTTTATTTTTTCTATTACCGGCTTCGCCTGCTCAAATTCTCCGAGCGATGATGAATGAATCCAGATCAATTTTTTCGTTCTGTCAAGTTCGGCTGCTGCAATAATCAAATCTTCAAACAACCTTTTCCGTCCGGCTATTCCCATTTTAACTTTATTGTTAAAAAGAGAAGCAACTTTAATCAAAAGGAAAAGAGGCGGTACAACCAACATGTTGTAAAACAAAATCCAGAATTTATCAATCATAAACAAATCAAATCATTTAATGTTTTATATACTTTTACCGGTGTAATGTCGTTCATGCATTTAAAGTGTTTTTTCGGACAACTCCTTCTTCCAATATGCGAACACGGTCTGCAAAATAAAGAATTATTTTCTAATACTGAACTTTTGCTTTTGTAAGGGAAAAACCCGAATTCTTTAACGGTTGAACCGAATATGGCGACAACGGGAATTTTAAGTCCGCAAGCAATATGCATTAAACCGGAGTCGTTGCAAACGACGGCAGAACACCGTTTCATATTAAATGCCAATTTATACAAATCGTTATCTGTTGCAAAGTTCATTGCCCCGGGAATTTTGGCGGCGATCTCTTCACAAAGGAGAGTATCATCTTTTCCCCCTAATAAACAGACGTCATATGAATTCTCAATAAGTGTTTTGCCAAGTTCAATAAAGTATTCCTTCGACCATCTTTTTGTGAAGTGTCTTGCACCCGGGCATAACCCGATAAGTTTCTTCCCGCTATTTTTATCATTCCCACCGGTTTGTCCCGGGATGAAAAGTTCTACCTTATCATCATTATTTAATTGAATTTCTGCTGTTGCAGCGTATCGTTCGGGGATAGAAGGAGCAGCTTTCAACCGGTTGATTTTAAATTTAACAAGTAAAAATTTAGCAAGTGAATTCTTATAAAAACGAACAACTTTAACGTTCATTCCCGATGTTAAAGCGCGGCTTCTCGGGTTATTCTGAAGGTCGATAATCAAATCGTAGCCTATACTTTTAATCTTTTTCTTAATTGCAGTTATTTCTTCTTTATCCCTGGAATAAAGGAATACCTGTTCGACATTGGGATTCAACCTTATTGCATCGGCATATTCGTTTCGAACTACAAAATCAATACTGCATAACCCGTATTCTCTTTTAATCGCATTAAGCAAAGGAGTAGCTAATAGTACATCCCCGAGAGAAGAGAGCCTGATAATAAGAATCTTTTTGAACTGTTTACTTGTCAATTTATTTTATTAATTTTGAAAACAAATTTACAAAAAGAGATTGAATTCATCAGAAAGAAATACCCGCTTATGTAACGGGAAATAGTTTCAAAAAAAAATCAAAGGAAAAAAGATGACAACATTACCACCTCCCTTTACAAAAGAATTCCCGGTTGACAGCCTGGAAAAAAAAGCATACGGGATAGTAGATAAGTTTGTTCAATACCTTCCCGTTGAGAATGACAGGAACAGGCTGGGGTTTGCTTTATTCAAGTATTTCTCAGGCGAAGGCGATCCACCTTTACAAACAGTTAAATATGCAAAACTTACGCTTGAAGGAATAACTGAAAGGGAACTTGCGCAAAAGATTGACAAAGAAATTAAGTCAATTGGTCTGGCAATAAACAAATAAAGATGCTGGGATAATCTCAAATCCTCTAGCTTTTTTTGTTACAACAGGTAATGCCATTAAAATTAAGTTTTCATTTTGATAGATATATTGTACTAAACAAACCTTTATCATCAACCAGCCCCAGCACAGGCAGCCTTGCGATATTTCCCTTCCTTTGGGTTCACCGATCCGGCAGTCATCCATTGTTTCCATACATACCGAAGGTAAAATATGGGAGAATAAAAAACACCGGATTTCTTTATATTGAACTGTTAAAATTTAATAATTAATATTAATAGGAGTATTAAGTGAGACTATCGGCAATTGTCGTATTAATGAGCTTTTCTCTGGTTTCATGTCAAACGGGAGTAACCAGCAAAGAAGATTTGAAAACACAAAAAGACAAAGTTAGTTACAGCATAGGACTGGACATCGGAAAAAATATGAAAACAAACAGTATTGAAGTCGATTCCGAAATACTATTGCAGGGGCTAAAAGATGGTTTGGAAGGGAAAGACGGACTTTTAACGGAAGAAGAAATTGCACAGGTAATGCAGGAATTCCAGCAAGAATTAATGGCAAAACAAGCGGCGAAACAGAAAGAAGACGGGGAGAAAAACATGAAAGAGGGAGCGGAATTTCTGGAAGCAAATAAGAAAAAAGAAGGCGTAAAGGTTTTACCGAGCGGGCTTCAGTATAAAGTTATTAAATCAGGTGACGGACCATCTCCTAAAGAGACGGATAAAGTAAAAACTCATTACAAAGGAACTTTGATTAATGGAACCGAATTCGATAATTCCTATTCAAGAGGAGAACCGGCTGTATTCCCGGTTAACGGTGTAATTAAAGGTTGGACTGAAGTTCTTCAACTTATGAAAGTTGGAGATAAATGGGAAGTATACATCCCTGCTGATTTAGCATATGGCGAAAGAGGAGCCGGTGGAACTATTCCCCCAAACGCAACATTGATATTTGAAGTTGAACTCCTTGGAATTGAAAAATAATTAATAATTAACCGCCGGGTTAAATGCCCGGCGGGATTGTTTAATTTATTAATGAGGTTAAAATGTCAAGAGCAACTTTTCTTTTCACGGTCTTTGTAACGGTTATGTCAATTTTTACATTTTTCACGAAGCTATTTGCTCAACCGGAAAGTACTGTCCAATCACCAAGTTGGAGTTATGATAAAGTAATTTACGAAGTTAATCTTCGCCAATTTACTTCTACCGGGACTATCAATGAGTTTAAAGAACATCTACCGAGATTAAAAGAACTCGGTGCCGAAATCCTCTGGTTAATGCCGATCCATCCGATTGGTGAAATTAACCGGAAAGGAAAACTTGGGAGTTATTATTCAGTTAAAGATTATTTTGATATTGATCCAGCTTTAGGTACTAAAGAAGATTTTGCCGGACTTGTAAAAGAGGTTCACTCGCTCGGTATGTTTATTATTATTGATTGGGTTGCCAATCATACTTCATGGGATAATGAATGGACAAATGAACATCCCGATTTTTATAAAAAAGATTCTACCGGTAAATTTATTCCTCCCGTCCCTGATTGGTCGGATGTAATTGCGCTTGACTATAACAACAAAAAACTTTGGGAGAAAATGACCGAGGCTCTTGAGTACTGGGTGAAAGATTTTAATATTGATGGCTACCGTTGTGATGTCGCAGAAATGGTTCCGATTGAATTCTGGAACTCTCTCCGTCCCAGATTGGAAAAGATAAAACCTGTATTCATGCTCGCAGAAGCAGAATCGCCCGGTTTACATTTACATGCATTTGACATGTCATACTCATGGGAGTTTCATCATCTGCTTGAACGAATTGTTAAAAAAGAAAAAGATGCAACTGCTATTTTGCACGAACTGGAGAAAGAAGCAAAACACTATCCTTCAAATTCATTCAGAATGCGTTTTACTACTAACCATGATGAAAATTCATGGAACGGTACAGAGTTTGAAAAATTCGGCGACGGGGCAGATGCAATGGCTGTCCTATCAGCAACTATACCGGGGATGTTCCTTATTTATAGCGGGCAGGAAGCAGGTAACAGAAAAAGGTTAGACTTTTTTGAGAAGGATAATATTGAATGGAAAGAAAGCAAGTACACCGATTTCTATAAAAAACTTTTCAATCTGAAGAAAGAAAATCCTGCTTTATGGAATGGTAAAAAGGGGGGAGAATTTAAGTATGTTTTACCTTCCGATGAAAAATCAATCTTTTCGTTTGTTAGAGAAAAAGACGGCAACAAGATATTTGTAGTTGTGAACTTATCGGAACAAAAACAGGACGTTGGGTTTAATTCTTCGGTAATAGCCGGAACTTATAACGAATTGTTTTGGTCAGAGAAAGTAAATATTGAGAAAAAATACAAACTAACACTGAACCCGTGGGAGTATAAAGTTTTTGTTCAACAATAAGTTATTAATTATTTAAAGATGCATTCCAAGTACGAAGCCGTAATCGGATTAGAAGTTCACGCTCAACTATCAACAAGAACGAAAGTATTTTGTGGTTGTTCGACGAAATTCGGTAACTCACCGAATACAAATGTCTGTCCTGTTTGTCTCGGTCACCCTGGAGTATTGCCGGTGTTGAATAAAAGAGCGGTTGAGTATACTGTACTGATGGGCATGGCTACAAATTGCAGTATTAACGGGCATTCACTACTTGCACGAAAAAATTATTTTTATCCCGACCTGCCGAAGGGATACCAGATTTCGCAATATGAAAAACCGCTATGCGAAGATGGGAAGATTGTTGTTAAGGATTCTGACGGCAGAGATAAAGAAATAAGAATTAAAAGAATTCACATTGAGGAAGATGCAGGAAAACTAATACACGACCGGGGGGCAAACTCTCTTGTAGATGTGAACCGGTGCGGTATTCCTTTAATGGAAATTGTAACAGAGCCGGATATTGCATCTCCGGGTGAAGCATACCAATATCTTTCAAAGATAAAGCAGATTGTACAGTACTTAAATATTTGCGATGCAAACATGGAAGAAGGTTCTCTGCGGTGTGATGCAAATATCTCTGTTAGAGCCAAAGGAGCAACTGAACTTGGAACTAAGACTGAAATAAAAAATATGAATTCCTTCCGGAATGTTGAACGTGCTTTGAATTATGAAATCGACAGGCAGATTGAAGTTCTAGATGATGGTGGAAAGATTGTTCAGGAAACGCTTCTTTGGGATGCCGATTTGAACGAAGCCTTCTCAATGCGTAGTAAAGAAGAAGCACACGATTACCGCTATTTCCCTGACCCCGATTTAATCCCGTTATTGATAAATGAAAGCTGGAAATCTGAAATAGCTGAAAATCTTCCGGAACTGCCAGATGCCAGAAGAGAAAGGTTTATTAATCAATATAATCTTCCTGAGTATGATGCGGAGCTGTTAACACAATCAAAATCTATTGCAGATTATTACGAAACTGTTGTATCGCACACAAACGATTTCAAATCTGCAAGCAACTGGATAATGGTTGACGTACTAAAAATAATTAACGAAGAGAAGATCGACATAAAAGATTTTGTTATTTCTCCGTTTAATTTAGCATCGTTGATTAACTTGATCAATAGCGGGGTAATTAGCAGTAAAATCGCTAAAGAAGTTTTTTCAATTATGTTGATAGACAACAAATCGCCTGAATTGATTGTCAATGAAAAAAATCTTGTGCAGATGTCCGACACATCTCAAATAGAAGCGGTTATTAACGAAGTCCTTTCAAGAAATGAAAACCAGGTAAATGAATATTTGGGCGGTAAAGAAAAGGTGTTCGGATTTTTTATAGGGCAGATAATGAAAGAAACCAAAGGGAAAGCAAATCCCAAAGCCGTGAACGATATTTTAAAAGAGAAATTGGAATCACGAAGAAGTTAAACCGATTGTCGAAAGTATTAGAATTATTATAAAACTATTAGGAGTATAAATTGAGTTTCAAAGATAGGGTAAGAAGGTTTTTCGGAATAAAAACGGAAGAAGAACTAAACGAGGTAAAAACACCGAAAGAGAAAGTTATTGAATTTTTCAAATCCCTCTTCTTTGCTGCAATAGCAGCTTTGTTTATTATAACATTTATAATTCAGAATACAAGAATTCCTACCGGCTCAATGGAAGATACTATTCTTGTTGGTGATTTTGTTCTGGTAAATAAATTCATTTACGGCTCAAGTTCTCCGAAGTATATTCCCTTTACGGAAATTGAACTGCCGTATTTTAGTTTCCCGTCAATTCGCGAACCTGAACCGGGCGACATTGTTGTTTTTGAATATCCCGGCGATAGAGAAGAGTTGGTTGCACGAGAACTGAATGTGAATTATGTAAAAAGATTGATAGGTATGCCGGGTGATACTATAGAGATTAGAGATAAAGTGGCCTTTGTGAACGGGAATGAATTTCCGATACCACCTTATATTAAATATTTATCCCCTTATCCTGTCCCCAAAGATAGAGTTAACCCGCGGATATTTCCGAAAGGCTCACCGTGGAATGAAGACAACTATGGTCCGCTTGTAATTCCGAAAAAAGGATATACAATACCTTTGTCTCCTTCAAATGTTGAAGGATGGAGAACGATAATCGATAGGGAACATGGCGAAAGAGTTGTCGCAGTTCAAGATGGTTATGTAACAATTAACGGGAAGCCGGTTACAAGTTATACATTTAAAAAAGATTATTACTTTATGATGGGTGATAACCGGGACGATAGCATGGACAGCCGATTCTGGGGACTTGTTGCAAGGGATATGGTTGTTGGACAGGCTTTCATTGTCTTATTTTCGTGGGATAGGGACATACCATTTTCGCAGATATTTAAACTACTTGCATCAATTAGATTTGATCGGGTTTTGAAGTTGCTGGATTGAGAATTAAATATTTTCAATATCGCAAAGTAAGCAGAAACCGGTAGAATGAAGGACTTAGTTTTTAACATCGAAAAGTATTCATTAAATAACGGGTTGGAAGTTATTCTTTATCCGCAAAAGAATATGCCGCTTGTTTCTGTAAATGTTTGGTACAGGACAGGTTCAGCCAATGAACAAAGTGAATGGGATCCTTTGAACCATAAGAAAACCGGTTTAGCTCACCTATTTGAACATATGATGTTTCAAGGCTCATTGAATGTACCGAAAGAGATGCACTTTAAATACATCCAGGAAGCAGGCGGTACATTAAATGGTTCAACGAATTTCGACAAAACAAATTACTACGAAAAACTTCCTTCAAACGCACTTGAACTTGCACTCTGGCTGGAATCCGACCGGATGGGATTTTTACTCCCGGCATTAACCGAAGAAAAACTTGCCAATCAGATCGGAGTGGTTAAAAACGAACGGCTGGAGCGGTATGAGAATCAACCTTACGGATTAGCCTGGGAGAAATTACTTTCGCTGGTTTTCGGAGAGGAGCATCCATATGGGAATTCAACGATAGGTAAGATGGAAGATATTCTTAGTTTTTCAATTGATGATGTAACCAATTTTTTCAATACGTTTTATCAACCTAAAAATGCTTCGCTTGTTGTTGCCGGGGATTTTGAAATTTTAAAGACGCAAAAATTGATTGAAAAATATTTCGGCGAAATTGAAAATAAATCCGCAATACCCGGGGTTGGTTTTATTGATTCATCCATAAAAGAAAATGCTTTTTACTCATACGAAGATAATGTCAGTCTTGAACGGATTTACCTCGCATGGAAAACAGACAAAGCTTTTTCTCCTGACGATGCAGTGCTTGATATTCTTGCAGATTTGCTTACCGGGACGAAGGGAGGAAGATTAATCAAAAAACTTGTCTTCGAAAAACAAATTGCTGTCGATGTTAGCGCATTCCATTTTTCAGGCAAGTATGGAGGCATGTTTATAATTAGCTCAACAGCAAAACAAGGATGTAGTATTGATGAAATCAAATCGGTTATTTTTGATGAGTTGAATAAAGTTATAACGAATGGAATTGAGAAAGAGGAACTTGAAACATCAAGAGCACGCATTAATGTTTCTTTTATTTATTCGTTGCAAAATCTTGATACACTTGCCAACCAGTTCAACCATTACAATTTTTATCTTGGAAATCCGGACTCATTCACTTTTGATTTAAATAGATATAAAAGAGTGGAAGCATCACATATTAAAAATAGTGCAGAAAAGTTTATTCTGAAGAACTATGCAGAGTTACGCGTAATCCCAAAACAGAATAGGATTAATAATGGATAGAACTTCCCCGCCGGTAATCAATGGAAATACATCCTTTAAATTGCCGGACGAAAAGAAACTTAAAACCGCAAACGGTATAGAAGTCCGCTTTATAAAAAAAGATGAGCTGCCGATAATTAATTTGAATATTCTGATAGAAGCCGGCAGCAAGTTAGACCCGGGAGAAAAACAGGGACTTGCCTATCTAACGTCATTAATGATTGATGAAGGTGCCGGTGAATATGATTCGATTGAATTCAATAAACAAATTAATTTGCTTGGTTCAAGCCTCGGTGTTTCATGCGATAACGATTACTTCTACATTTCTTTACTTACACTTACCGAAAAGTTTGAGCAATCGCTTGAGCTTGTGTCATTGGTTCTCAAACAACCGAAATTCGGAATGGAAGACTTTGAGCGAGAAAAAAAGAAATTACTTAATATTCTTCTTCAAGCGCAAAACGACCCGGAAGATGTTGCCCACAAGGTTTTTGAGAGCAAGGTTTATGGTACATTCAATAAATATGGAAACAGTATACCCGGTAGTATTGAATCAATAGAGAAAATAACACTGGAAGATGTTAAAAAATATTATAACGGACGTATTATAAAGAATAAACCCGTGATAATTATCACCGGGAACATTGATGAAACAACCCTGTTAAACTTATTGAATGAAAAGTTTTCATTTATCATCTCGACTGAAACTGCAATAGAAACAGAATATTCCATCAAGACGAATCCGACTAAAGTTTTTGTGGCAGATAAACCGGATGCATCACAAACCGAAATTAGGATCGGACATCCCGTTAATCATAGGAATTCGCCTGATTATTATGCCCGGCTTTTAATGAACATGATTCTTGGGGGACAGTTTTCAAGCAGGTTGAATGCAAATTTACGGGAGAAAAAAGGATTAACTTATGGAGTACATTCTTTTTTCAGTTATAATAAAATGGGGGGATATTTTTGTGTCTCTACATCGGTAGACACTGAAAAGACTTATGAGGCAGTTTCTGAAATTATTAATGAGCTTAACGGAATGCGAAAAGGAATTTCGGATAGTGAACTTGAATTTGCCAAATCATCGGTAACAAAAAAATACCCGCTCAATTTTGAGACTTACGGACAAATATCCGGCAACATGACAAATAAATTTATCTACAATCTTGAAAACGACTATTTCGATACCTTTACAGAGCGGATTAAAAATACCGGTAATGATGAGGTACTGGAAGCAGCACGGAATAATCTAAAACCCGCCAGTCTTGTTATTGTACTCGTTGGCAATAAAGATGTAATAATGAAACAAATAGCCTCTTTCCCCGGTATTGCTATTGAACAATTTGAAGCGGAAAATCAATTGTAATAGAACGGATTTTTTGTCAGGGAATACGAGCCATATATTTTTTCATGTTATTCTAACTTTTTTTACTTATTTTTCGACCATTACATTAGTGTTTCAAAAGTTTCGGTAAAGTCTTCTTTAGCATGTTGCATTTAAAATTAATTATTTCCAGTTGTTTGTTACTTGTCTTGTTTTTTCTATCCGGGTGTGAAGAACAGCACGATGATGAAATCACAAAGATTGACAAACTTATCAACGAAATAGAGTTGGAAGATACGAACTCTCCCTTAATTGAAGCTAAAATTGATTCACTATTCAGTTTAATTAAAAGAGAAAAAAACGATAAAGCCCTTGCGAAAGCGTATTCATTGCGGGGGAATTACTACTACTCGAAAAGAGAATACAATACAGCCTATACAAATTACCAAACGGCAGTAAATATAAGCGACAATCTTAATGACCCGGTTCAATTGGGAATTGACTATGACAACCTGGCAAGAACTTATAATCGTTTAAAAAATAGAGACTCGTCGGTAATCTTTTTCAAAAAGTCAGCGGAAGTACGTAGTATATTAAATGATTCCAGCGGTGTAGCGGCAGCATACAATAATACAGGGTATATATTTTGGCAGCAATCAAGGTTTGATAGTGCAATCTTCTATTTTGAAAAGGCGTTAAAGATAAGGGAAAAATTACCGGACAAAGAAAATTTAGCCACAACCTTAAACAATATCGGAACTGTATATTATCAATGGTCGATTTATGACAAAGCATTGGAGTATTATGTGCCGGCACTTAACCTTAATAAAGAACTTAACATGCTCGGTAACGTAGCATTAATTCTAACTAATATCGGTATTGTATATAAAGAAACCGCTCAGATTCCGAAAGCAATCGAATACTATCACGAAAGTCTAAACTATGCTACTATAACAAACAATTTAGAATCTATGGGCTATGCCTATAACTCTTTGGGGGCGGCATTCCTGGAAATTAATGACGATTCATGCGTGTACTATTTCTCCAGGTCCCTTGAGGTGTATAAGCAAATCTATTCGGTTGGCGGTGTTATAATTTCGCTTAAAGGTTTGGGTGAAAATTATTTGCGTAAGAACAATCTGATTGAAGCAAGGAAGTATTTTAATGAAATCCTGGAGATTGCAACCAGCGAGAATATACAATTGCGAATAGCCGAGGCAAATAAATATCTTGGAATAATTAACAAAGCCGAAGGCAACCTGTCAGCAGCGAGAGATCATTATGAAAAGTGTATTGAGGTAAGTAAAAAAATTAATGTTAAAAGTTTTATGCGGGATGCATATAAAGACCTAAGTGAAGTATATGAATCTCTCGGAAACACGAACCTTGCATTAAATACGCTAAAAGAATTCAACAAATACAAATCGGAAATAGATAATGAGGACGTTCAAAGAAGACTTGACAATCTGAAAAACAAATTTGAATTTGAAAGATACCAGCGTATGCTTGAAAACCAGAAGTTTGAGAACGAGCAGCAAAAGGTATTTCTCTACTTTCTAATCACCGGGTTGGTGTTTTTAACAATAACTGCATTTATACTTTATTACCTAAACAGTAAGCGGAAAAAAGCAAACCGGCTGCTAAATGAAAAAAACAAATTGATTGAAGGGCAGTCCGTAGAACTTGAAAAAATAAATAACGAACTGTCGGAGATAAACAAATCGAAGGATAAGCTTTTCTCAATAATTTCCCATGATTTGAAAAATCCGTTTTTTGCTTTAATCAGTTTATCCGAAATATTGAAGAATGATTTTAACGAATTGCCCGACAAAGAAAAGATGGAGTATATATCGCACATTCACGAGGCTTCTACTAAGACGTACGAGCTATTGGAAAACCTGCTGAATCTATCAGCTTCGCAAACTGGAAAAATCAGTTCCAAACCCGTAAGTATAAACCTTGAAAGGATAATTAATAAAGCGAAGGAGCTTTATTCCGGGCAGTTGAAAAAGAAGGAAATACTATTATTAAATAGCATCCATCCCGGCATATCAATTTATGCCGATTTACAGATGATGGAAGTCGTATTCAGGAATCTTATCAACAATGCCATTAAGTACACAAGAAAAAATGGTCAAATAGAGATTAAAGCCGAGCAGATTAATAATAAGGTAATGATCAGCATAAGCGACAACGGGGTTGGAATGGATGACTTTACAAAAGAAAACATCTTCAACATCAATACTGTGCACTCAAGTAAGGGGACAGAGGGAGAAAAAGGAACCGGTCTCGGTCTCGGTTTATGCAAAGAATTCATTACTAAAAATAATGGCAGTATATCGTTGGAATCGGTAATGGACAGGGGAAGTACGTTTACTGTGATTTTACCTGCCACCGAAACCGTATAGAATAACAACGGTTAATCCATGAATTCTTAACCCGAATTTTGATTATTTATTATTATACATTAAGTTTACACCAGTTCTTAAAATAGTTTTGCGGTGTCCCCCTTTCGGGGAAGAATAGGGAAACCGGTGAAAATCCGGTGCTGTCGCGCAACTGTAAACCCGACTTCTGATAGAGATATGTTTCGATACCAACGTCACTTTTCTTTTTGAATGGGAAGACTATCGAAACCGGGTAAGCCAGGAGACCTGCCGTAAACATTCATTAATCAATCTTCGCGGGTAAGGTTGAGTAAAGACTCCGTTGTGCTTTTAACTCATCTCTACTCTCGAAAGCAATACGGAGTTTTTTATGCAGGTGCTCGCTGTAAGCATCCGGCTTTTATTTATTTACATATTTTTTTCTTTTCTAATCATTTACCCCCAATCCCGGCAGGATTCGGTGGTGAATTATTCTTTGAACCCGGTTGTTATTACTGCAAAAAAGATAACTACCACGGCACTCCAAACAGATTCACGCATCGAGATAATTGATACCGAAACGATAACAAACAGTAATGGAAAACGTTTAGGTGAGATTCTTAAATACACGGGTACTGTTAATATCAGAACTTATGGGCATTCAGCAGCTCTGCAAACAGCATCAATAAACGGGCTTGGTGCTGCCCATACACTTGTTCTATTTGATGGAGTAAGGCTAAATTCATTCCAAAATTCCGAACTTGACCTCTCTTTAATACCGAAGGAAATTTTAGGACAAATAGAAATTTTAAGTAACGGCGCCGGTTCCTTATATGGAAGCGGAGCAGTAGGCGGAGTTATAAATATCATACCTCCAAACGGAATCGGAGAAAAAGATTTTTCCTTTGGAGTTAGTGCTTCTACGGGCTCATATTCGACTAAGTATTATTCAATTAATGCATCAAAGAGATTTACTTCTTTTAGCACCCGCTTTTTCTATTCCAATTCTTCATCCCAAGGGAATTACGATTACAAGTTAAACTTAAATGGAGAAGAGAAGATAAAAGAAAGAGAGAATTCCGGTTTTAACGGTTACGACGTAGGTATAATGATGCTTTATACACCGGGTGCGGATTTCTATGCAAAATATTTATCAACATTTACGCGACAGTATAAAGAGATTGCCGGAATAGAAACCGGTTCAGCACCATCAATATCCAATCAACTTGATAAGAACTGGAACAACATTTTATCAATGCAGAAAGCATTGTCGGAATCGATTAAACTGAATTCATTTTTGAGTTTCCAAAACAATTATCAAAACTATTTCTTATTTCCGCAGCCGCTAAGCACTTATCATAATATGGTTTACTCTGCCGGAATCAATACTGAAATAAAAGCCGGTATTGTAAAACTAATCACCGGGTACGAAACCGCATTTGCAAAACTTGAAAGCAATGAACTATCCGAAGAAGCGAAACGGCAGCATTATGCATTTTCGTTTTATTCCGAAATAGAGCCGGTAAAGGATATTAGGTTTTTTCCTTCAGCCCGCTACGAGAAATTTTCCGACATTAGTCAAAGCATTTTTTCAGGAGGCTTTGGAACGAATATAAAACCGGTTGCCGGTTTACCGTTATTCATTAAAGGCAATATCGGAAAAGGTTTCAGAAGCCCATCCTTTAATGATCTCTACTGGAAAAATTCCGGGAATAAAGACTTGAAACCTGAAAAGTCTGTGAGTTATGAAGCCGGTTTAGTTGGTTCCTTTAACTTGTTTGTAACGGGGAATATTGAATTATCGTTCAGGGAAATCAAGGCTGATGACAAAATCATCTGGACACCCAATAGAAACAGACTTTGGTCGCCGAAAAATATTTCGACTTCAGTATCAAGAGTAGTATCGGTTTCACTATCATTTGAGAAAAAGATATTACGGCAATATTCAATAAGATTTGAAGGGGGATACCAGTTAATCAACTCGAAAAAAACAAGCGAAGATTATCCGGGTGATCCTACATTCGAAAAGTATTTAATATATGTTCCGTTAAGTTCCGCTAACCTCAAATTGATGTTGAAAGCAAGAGATATTGGAATAAACATTTTTTATACAATGACAGGGAAAAGGTATTCGGATCAGGAAAACCTTGTGAATCTTGAACCGTATCAACTTGTAAGTGGAAATATAAGTTATAACTATTTATTGCCATATGGTTCGGCAACTATTAGGTTCGAGGTTGACAACTTATTCAATGTTGATTACCAATCAATGCCGGGCTACCCGATGCCGCTAAGAAATTATACATTAACGCTATTATTCAACTATTAATTAGGACTATAATGAAAAAGAGTACTTTAATAATTATATTTTTATTCATTAACTCGTTATTAAGCGCACAAACATTATCGAAAGTTTATGTTTTGTCGGAAGGCGGGTTTTCTCCCGGTTCGTCAAAACTATCTCTGCTTGACAATTCAACATCGCAATTTAATACAAGTATTTTTTCCCCGGGAGCAATCGGATTATACCCGGATGGTTTAATTGTTTACAAGGATAATCTTTACTTAACGGAACAGGGGTCTTATGGAGCTGCAGGGAAAATCTATAAATTAGACACAAATGGTGTAGTTCAAAGCTTTACTAGTGTGGGGACAAACCCTTATTCGCTCGCAATAGCAAACAACAAAATCTATATAACCAACGGACCTGCAAGCAATGTATCGGTTATAAATATGAATGACTTCCCCAGTGTCAAAACAATCAATGTCGGTGTTTACCCGCAAGAAATTTTATCCGTAGGCGATTATGTTTTTGTAGCAAATACAAGTCTGTACGGCGGAGCAGTGGATTCAACAGTCTCGGTAATAGATAGTAAAACGGATTCAGTTATTACAGTAATTAATGTTGGTAAAGACCCGTCTTCACTTGCATCCGACGGAAGCGGAAAACTGTTTGTCGGGGTTCCCGGTGATGGTTCAACTGGAAGAATAATTGTAATTGATACAACTTCGTTTCATGCGGAAAAAGTTTACTCCATTCCCGGGCAGGGCTTTGGGTCTAATTTGAATGTCGCCTCTATAAACGACGATTTCTATTTCATCTCCTACAACAATGATATTGTTTCTTTGAATAAAGACGACAGCACTATTGCTGTCTGTATTCCATCTGTATTCCCGAACAATTACTATTACGGATACGCTTATGATTTCTCCGGATTAACGCATTATGTTCTTGATGCAAAAAGTTTTACAGTAACCGGTTCGCTTACATTATATGAAAATAATGGGACAATGAAGAATAGTTATTCTACCGGGATTGCACCGCGGAGAGTCGTATTGAAGTATACCAACTCTCCATCAAGTATTACGGAGAGTAATATCGTTTCCGAGTATTCACTTGAACAGAATTATCCGAATCCTTTTAACCCGGAAACAGCCATAAAGTTTTCTATTCCGTCAAACGTCAAAAGCCAGACTTCAAAAGTGAAACTTATAGTATATGATATTCTCGGGAATGAAGCGGCAACCCTTGTAAATGAACATAAATCTCCCGGGAATTATGAGGTTAAATTTAATGCGAACAGCCTTACAAGCGGTGTATATATTTATAGGTTATCCTATGAAGGGCAAAATGTTGCAAGAAAAATGATACTCCAAAAATAAGTACGAATACCCGGTTTGAATTATCTGAAGTAATTATTGGTTATGGTTTAATGAAAAAGATATTTATTTTAAACCACCCATTAAATTAACTTTAGAGCATCAATGAAAATCGGAATTACTTGTTATCCAACGTACGGCGGCAGCGGTGTGATTGCTACCGAGCTGGGAAAGGAACTTGCATTAAAAGGACACCAGGTCCATTTTATAAGTTACGCACTCCCTTTCCGGCTTAATCGCTTTGTTGAAAATATATTCTTTCACGAAGTAGAAATGAGCAGTTACCCGCTGTTCGAGTTTTCGCTCTACAGCCTTGAACTTGCAAGCAAAATGATTGAGGTTGCGACATATGAAAACCTCGACTTGCTCCACGTTCATTATGCAATCCCTCATGCGATTAGTGCATTCCTTGCAAAGGAAATACTAAAAAAACAGAAAGAAGTTAAAGTCATTACTACACTCCATGGAACCGATATTACACTTGTAGGGCTTGAACCTTCATTTGTTCATCTCGTAAAATTCAGTATTGAGCAAAGCGACGGAGTTACGGCTGTATCAAGATTCTTGAAAGAGAAAACATTAACCAATTATCATATCGAAAAAGAAATTGAAGTTATTCCCAACTTTGTTGATACATCGCTGTTTGCACCGGCAGAAGAATCGCCGTTAAGAAAGAAACTTGCACCGAACAATGAAAAACTGCTTGTACATACATCGAACTTTAGAGTGGTTAAAAGAGTTTCGGACACAATACGAATATTTGAAAAAGTTCAAAAAGAAATTTCATCCAAACTTGTTCTTGTGGGCGACGGTCCCGACCGTTCCGAATGCGAAAGGCTCTGCCGCGAACTAAATCTTTGCGAGAAAGTCATGTTTCTCGGTAAGCAGGAAGCATTAACGGATATTCTGAATGCCTCGGATGTGTTTTTAATTCCTTCCCAGTCGGAGAGTTTCGGATTAGCAGCGCTTGAAGCCATGGCCTGCGGAATACCTGTGATTAGTTCATCTGTTGGCGGTTTACCGGAGCTTGTTGTTCATAATCAAAATGGATTTATTGCAGAGATTGGAGATGTTGAAAGGATGGCGAAATATACTATAGACCTTCTATCCAACGAAAAGAAATACAAATTGTTTTCAACAAAAGCAAGAAAAAGAGCAGTAGAATCGTTTGACAAATCGATTGTTCTTCCGATGTATGAAAAGTATTACGAAAAAGTATTGAGCGAATAACGCATGACTGAAAAAGAGTTCGTTCAGAAGGAAGTAAAAAGAATCACCGCATCCGGCATTAAATCTTTCCCGGTTGATTTTTTACACGAATGCGAAACTGAAGAGATAGAAATGCCGGGTAAAGTTCTTATCCCCGGCGAAGAACTTTTCGGTCATCATGAAATTTCTTTATTAGACGGAACGCCCGTATTCAATGTGCCGGACGTAAAAAAAGCAAAATACCTTGTCTATTCAAGCCGGCTGAAAACTAAAGCTGTTACTATTCCGAAGAGTGTAGAGGATATCAAAACCGTTGTAACAATCTACCATAAATACGTTGATTCGATAATAAAGGAAATCAACGGCAATTATAAAACCGAATTTCCCGAAGGAGAAAACGGGAACACAATCATCAATGATATTTTGAAAGTAATTAACCTGGTGAGATATTGAGAAATCAAGGCTATTCTTTGAGCGATAATATTACGGCTTACCTGCTTGAACTTTACGGTGAAGAAGCAGTTGAAAAATATTCAGAATATATTCAAAAAGATGCGGAACAGTTTATTCGTGTAAATTCAATCAAAACGAATAGAGCGGCATTGAAGAAAAAACTATCATCGCTTTATAAAATAGAAACCGAAGAGGTGGAGGCTATTCCTAATGCACTGCGGGTTTTGTCAAATCATAGTTTAACGGGAAAAACAATTGAGCATATAACCGGGGAGTATTATGTGCAAAGTCTCTCTTCAATGATTCCCGCCCTTGTTTTACAACCGGGGAGTTCGGATAGAGTACTTGACCTATGCTCGGCTCCCGGTTCAAAAACAACGCAGCTTGCAGGGTTGATGCAAAATAAAGGGACGCTTGTAGTAAATGAAATTCAACTTGACAGGGTAAAAACTCTTGTTTATAATCTTGACCGGATGAACATAATGAATACAGGCGTTCATCATAACCGGGGTGAATGGTTGAGCCGGTTTTATTACAACTATTTTGATAAAATCCTTGTTGATGCACCTTGCAGCGGATTGGGTATTATGCAAAAGAAAGGGGAAGTGGGGAATTGGTGGTCGGAGCAGAAACTTCCCGGTTTGGCAGAGCTACAGTACAAACTTCTTGTATCCGCATTACGAATGTTGAAAGAAGGGGGAGAACTCGTTTACTCAACATGTACAATGACAGTAGAAGAAAACGAAGCTGTTATTGATAAGTTGATTAAAAAATATCCATTTGAAATTCTACCGGTTGAACTACCGCTGAAATCAATTGAGACTCTTACTCAATTCCGTGGTGTTGATTTTCATCCTTCCATAAAAGACGGAAGAAGATTAATTCCGTGGGAAATCGGTTCGGAAGGTTTCTTTCTCATTAAAATTAGAAAGACCGGTTTTATTGAACAGACTGCAAAGCCG
Organism: Ignavibacteriaceae bacterium; assembly: GCA_036795455.1. Lineage (GTDB taxonomy): Bacteria > Bacteroidota > Ignavibacteria > Ignavibacteriales > Ignavibacteriaceae > DAIRET01. The sequence goes on along the minus strand of DAIRET010000013.1, from coordinate 10,087 downwards.
GAAATTTCGAAAAGCAGGTTAAGTTTTACACCTTTTAAAGATTTGAAAATACACCTTACAAAAACAGCAGCACTTTTCGGAATCCCGCTTGATAAACTTGCGGAGTATAAATATTTCCTTAAATCGAATGACATCTTCTTTGTTGACGGCGGCTTTGAAGATGATAATCCCGACCGTTTTAACAGGATAGGAACAAAGTTCGGAACATTCGATAAGAATATAGTGATTATTTTTCATACGCAGGCGGCTCAAGTTCTTGCAGATACAATATCAGGCAGTATTTACGATATCTCTTCGATGGAAGAACTTAAATGTTATTTGCAGGGGGGAATAATAAAAAAAGAATCCGGTTTAAAGGGACAAACAGTAATCCGTTTTAACGGGGTGATACTCGGAACAGCAGTTATAGGTGATTCCGGGATTAAAAGCCGGTTCCCCCGTGCCAAAAGAACGCAGGAAATATTTTTAGATTTTTAACAATTACATTATGAACATACAAATATTCGGTACAAAAAGCTGCAATGAAACAAGGAAAGCGGAACGGTTTTTCAAAGAAAGAAGAATCCCTTTTCACTACCGCGACTTATCTGAAAAAGGTGTATCCAAAGGTGAACTTGAGAGTATTAAAATCTCGGTACCGCTTGAACAGCTAATAAATACCGGTGGGAAGCAGTATAAAAAACGGAATTTACAATTCATGAAATTTGATACCAAAGAAGAACTACTGAACGACCCACTCCTTTTTACCACGCCTATTGTACGGAACGGGCGAGAAGCCACAATAGGTTACCAGCCGGATTTATGGAAAAAATGGATATTAGGATAAATGTAACTCTTCTAAGTTTTCAATAGATAATAATAAGAGAGATTTCTCTATGTTATTACCGTTGTATAGAAACGTTTTGTATTCGGTCTGATTTTTTCATACAGTTTTGCTATATCAATTTGGCGATACAATGAATCATAACCGCTGCTCTTTTCTTTACCGAATATATGTAATCCTATATCATCTAAGAATTGATTCACAACGGGGGAATTAGGGTAACATGATGTTGAAAGCCGGAAAACCGTTCTCCCGGTCTGCCTTGATTCAAAAGCAATTTTCCACATCATATATTTTAGTATTTCCGAATCCGGTTTTATTAAGCCGGGATGAATTGCTATCCATCCCCCCCAGACGGTATCCGGCTCGGTGTTGACAAAATAAGTGCCTGCAAATCCAACTATTTTATCATCTTTAATTCCTACCCAGTAACGGGGTTTGTCTTTACCTAAATCATAGATTTGTTTAATATATTTTTGCGGATAGACAGAAGCAAGAAGTTCGGTTTTAATATTTTCAAGATGTTCGGCAGGGAAACATGCTTTTTGCCAATTCGATACACCCCTCAATCTTTTTATTTGTAAGGAGCATCAAAGTACACGGCACATTTTTAATATTCATCGTCTCTTCAAATTCTTCAAGTGAATTGATAAGAACGTTTACTTCACACCCTGGAATTTCAACTTCAAGTTTTTCTTTTAACCTTCGGGCTATATCAAGTGCATCGCCTATTTTTCTAACCGGGTCAAATCCAAGCGAAATATCTATAAAAATTTTACTGCCGGATTTCCTGGAGCGAACGTCATAAAACCTTTCATACCCTTCTTCATGCCCGGCAAGGAGGTTGAATATTTTTAATTGAAGCCCCTCGTCAAGTGTATGGTCTAATAAATCCGAAAGCGAACTTTTAATCAATTCAATAAACGATTTGCCGGTAAAAGCGATAAGCAGCATAGCGCTAACAGGGTCAATATAGTTTGCTCAGTTACTGTTATTAAATATAAGTGCAAGCGATAATGAAAGTATAACAAATACATTGCTGTATGCATTTGCTCTGTTAACCCGCCATTGAGCTTCCATTATAGGAGAAGCTCCTTTTCGCGAAAGTTTTTTAGATTGGACCCAGATATAAATATTGATAACAAAACCTAAAGCCTGGATGAAGATACCTGCGAGCACATATTTGACATTGAGTTCAACTGTGTCTACAATCCGTATAACCGAAAGGTAGGCTAATAGGAAAAGCATCAATATCATAAAAGTAGAAGTAACGAGAGCGCTAAGGCTTTCAAGTTTACCCATTCCGAAATCATATTTCCCCCGTTCATTACGGATACATTTATTAAGAACTATTAAAGATATTGAAGAAGCTGAAAGAGTAAAGAAATACCCGAATACGTCCGAGGCAAGCACCAATGAATTGGAAAGCACGGCAATAATTATTACAGGTATAACTATAAGCAAGTCGATAAAGAAACTAATCTTTACGATTCTCTTTTGACTGATTAGATCACTATGAGCAACCGGTTTTTGCATTCTTTATAAGGAGGTAAAAATAACTTCTTTCTTAAGCCGTTTAGATCGATAAAGCGTTTTTGAGATTAAAGTTTGAAAAACGCGGTAGAAATATAAATGATGATTAATGAATTGAAAAACCGGCAGAGAAAGATTTTTCGATTCCACCGGTCAAAAAATAGGACTGTTACCATAATTTACTATTTGGACAGTCACTTATAGTAATAGTTTAGTGCTAAGGGAAAGAATAATGGCGCCGGGGGGGGTAATTTTCAAAATGCTGCACACCGTAGAAAATTGTTTGATATTCAAATTTTAGTTCGTCCTTGATTCAACGGATTTGCAGTTGTTTATAATAAAAATCATATACATGTGAGAATTGAGAAGTTTGAATGGGACGCTGATTTATTATGATTTGTTAAGCTCTATTATGATAAATCAGCGAAAATCATAAGCCATCATAACCGATCAGCGTACAATTAAGTTAAGGGTCTTTTTTCTTGAAAAGAGACTTCGGGATTAGTAAATAAAAAATCATTACCAACCCCGAAGATGAAAATCAATTGAATACTATTTCAACAAAGTCATCTTATTCGATGATGTGAAGTTTCCATTAGTTAGTGTATAAAAATATATTCCGCTGGGTAAACCTGAAGCATCAAAATATACTTCGTAATTACCGGCTGGCATATCTTTGTTAATTAAAGTTTTTACTTCCCTGCCGAGCATATCATAAACCTTCAACGACGTTTGCCCGCTTACCGGTAAAGAGAATTTTATATTCGTTACCGGGTTAAACGGGTTCGGATAGTTTTGTGATAATGAAAACTGACCCGGAATATCGACTACAACATGAATAATATTTGAATACTCGAATGTCCCGTCGAAATCAATCTGCTTTAAGCGGTAAGAATATTTGCCGGTTACTACCTGCTCATCTGTAAATGAATAAGCCGAGATATTTGTTGTGCTTCCATTCCCTTTTACGAAACCGAGAGTAATCCAATTCTTTTCTTCTTCCGGATTACCGGCTCTCTCAATCTCGAAACCGCGGTTATTCGTTTCGGTAGCAGTTTCCCAATTTAAAGTAACTACATCGTTTGCTACAGATACTTTGAATGAAGTTAGTTCAACAGGAACCGGGAAAAATGAAATAGCCTGTAACGTATTTAATATTCCCCATCCGTATTCACGATCCGGGTTATTTGCTCTCGAAGCTGTATTACGCATTGCGTCTCTTACCTGCATTGGGGTTAAGGAAGGATTGTGCGATAAAATCAAAGCTGCCACACCTGCTGCAAGGGGACAACTAAAAGAAGTTCCGCTTGCAGTGGAATAATTTGTATTACTGTATGTGCTTGCCACCACTACTCCCGAACCCATTGCCATTACATCAGGTTTTATTCTACCATCAACCGTATTACCGACACTACTAAAACTAACTCTTGTACCTGAAGAACCTACAGCCCCGACCGCAATGACACTGTCACCGTCAGCAGGAGCACCCAGTGTATTTTGTGTAGAGTGGAATCCTTCATTGCCTGCTGAATTAACAACAACGATTCCGCGTGCAACAGCAAGATCCGCCGCAATTGTTATGCGGCATGTGTTTCCATCCATGCTTTGCCATGTATAACTCTGGAAGGGTGCATCGAACGTAATGTATCCAAGTGAAGTAGAAGTAACATCAACACCGATACTATCCGCCCATTCAACCGCAGCAATCCAGTTATCCTCTTCAATAGGTGTTTCGCTGTCCGTGTTTTCTGTTTTAGCGAGTATATAATCCGCAGCAAAAGCAGGTCCAATCAACTTACCTTCCTTAAATCCGCCGATTGTAGAAAGCGTTTGGGTTCCGTGTGTTCCGGTTCCCATATCGGCACTATCACCCACACCCGGGTCATTATTTACAAAATCCCATGCAGCAATAATGTTCATAGATTGAAACGACTCGTGTGAAAGACGGTTAAATCCTGCATCCATTACTGCAACTGTAACACCCTGCCCGGTAATACCGAGGTTGTGAACAGCCGGAACACCAATCTGCTCAAGTTGTGTGTATGAGTTACCGTAATTGTAAGAATAAATTCCAGCCGGTTGTTCAATAAACAACGATTCGGTTTTATTTTCATCTACCGGCTCTTTGTAATCCTTTTTCAGTTGATAAACGATATCAATCTGGTTGACGAAATTTAATGATGCAATTTGAGAAAGAACCTCTTTAGAGACATAAGCAGAAACACCATTGAACCATTTAGATTTCTGTTTTACGGATATACCTATATTTTCTAATTCATTCAAATAAAATTCGTTCACGGGAACATCTGCGTAATTAAGCAAATTAGATTTACCCAATACTTTACTTCTTCTTTTCAGTGATTTTTCACTAACAACCGAATTTGGCGAAGATATGTATTCATGAACATTATTCCCTTTATCCGTGAAGAATATCCAGCAAAGGATTTTTTCATTCGCCTGGGTTGTGGTTATCTCCGATTTTAATTGTTCACTATATTTTTCATAAGGCGCCTGACCCATTAAAATACCGGACGCTAACACGATTAGTAAAATTGTTAGTTGTTTCATATTAATTCTTCCTTTTTATTTTGCACGAGTACCGTTCTTAACGGATTTGTCTACTTCAAGAATATTTAGTTTTCCATTCTCATTTTCTACTGCTAATATCATTCCTCTTGATTCAAGTCCCATCAACTTCGCCGGTTGAAGATTGGCAACAATAACTACTTTTTTACCGACAAGTTCTTCAGCGGAATAGTTCTTAGCTATGCCTGCAACTACCTGCCTGGTTTCATTGCCTAAATTAACTTTCAGTTTAATTAACTTTTCGCTTTTTGCAACTTTCTCCGCTTCGATTATTTCCGCTACTTTCAGTTGTACTTTTTGGAAATCTTCAATCGAAATCAACGGCTCTTCTTTCTTTTCTTCAGCTTCCGCAGTTTTTCCAAGTTTAGAAACCTGCTTCTCGATTGCTTCATCTTCAATCTTTTGGAAGAGGATTCCGGCAGTATTTAGCTGATGTCCTTCGAGTAAATTATGTTTACCGCAGTCGTCCCATTTAACCGGTCTAGCATTCAGCATATTAAATATCTTTACAGAAGAGAATGGAATAACGGGAGAAAACAATTCAGCCAAAGAATAAATGGTTTGAATGCAAATATTCAATGTTGTTGAGCATTTCTCCTTGTTGCTTTTTATTGTTTTCCACGGCTCTGAATCGTTAAAATACTTATTGGCGGCTCTCGCAAGATTCATCATCTCAAGCGTCGCATCTTTTACTTTATATTTTTCAAGTAGATTCGAAAGTTTAGCCGGGTATTCTTCAAGCATTGCAAGCATTGCAGAATCTCTATCATCAATTTCGTAAAGAGAAGGAACTTTACCTTCAAAATGTTTATGTACAAATGTGAAAGTTCTGTTTATAAAGTTACCGAGTATATCGGCAAGCTCGTTGTTATTTCGTGCTTGAAAATCTTTCCAGTAAAAATCGGTATCCCGCATTTCCGGCAGGTTGGATGCAAGAGTGTATCTTAATGGGTCTGCCGGGAATTGATTCAGAAAATCAATAACATCAATTCCCCAATTCCTGCTTTTTGAAAATTTCTTCCCTTCAAAATTCAGGAATTCGTTTGCGGGAACATTCTGCGGTAGAATATACTTCTCTTTATTCCCTTCGTTCCATGCTTTTAACATAGCTGGAAAAACGATACAATGAAAAACTACGTTATCTTTTCCGATGAATGCAACGTACTTTGTCTTTTCATCCTGCCAGTATTTCTTCCATAAATCCTCTTCTCCCCGTTTGAGCGACAGTTCTTTTGTTGCGGAAATGTAACCGAGAACTGCTTCGAACCAGACGTAGAGTACCTTACCCGCAGCACCTTCCAACGGAACCTGCACACCCCAATCGAGATCGCGCGTAACGGCTCTATCCTGAAGTCCGTCTTTAAACCATCCTTTACAATATTGAAGTACATTATCTTTCCACCCGTATTTTTCATCCATCTCTTTAATATATTTTTCCAATTCAGATTGATAATTACCGAGCGGGAAATACCAGTGGGAAGTTTCCTTCAACACAGGAGTTAAACCGGAAATTTTACTTACGGGATTTTTCAACTCCGACGGTTCATATAAAGCACCGCAGTTTTCGCATTCATCACTCCGGGCGTTTTCGTTTCCGCAGTTAGGACAAGTTCCTTCAACATACCTGTCCGGTAGAAACATTTTAGCTTTTTCGTCATAAAATTGTGAGGTTTTTTTCTCGTTGAGCAAACCTCTTTTATAAAATTCGGTAAAAAATTCCTTAGCCGTTTCATGGTGCAATGGAATACTTGTGCGTGAATAAATATCAAACGCCATTCCGAATTTGTTAAAAGATTCTTCATTTATTTTATGAAATCGATCTATCACAACCTGCGGTTTTACTTTTTCTTTGTCCGCAGTTATTGTTATTGGGACACCATGTTCATCCGAGCCGCAGACAAATAAAATATCTCTTCCTTTTAACCGCTGGTATCTTACGTAAATATCAGCAGGTAAATAAGCACCTGCAAGGTGTCCAAGGTGAATTGGACCGTTTGCGTAAGGAAGTGCAGCAGTTACAACTATTTTTTCTTGAGTCAAATTAATTCCGTAATTTTGTTTATCAATAAGTGCAAATATAACGATTTTTCCTGTAGCGAAACTGCCCCAGTAAATGCTAAACCGGGAGGGTTTACAAGAAAATAACATCAATGAGGAATTAAATGACAACAGTTTTTTTAATATTAATTACACTTCTGCTTATAGTTGTGATTTTTCTGATTATAAAAAAATCACAGCCAACAGGTGAAGAATCTGTTCCGAAAGAATTGGAAAAATACCTACGCGATTCATTCGACAGGGTTGAATCGAAGTTGAAAGATGAATTCCTACGAAATAGAGATGAAGCCAATCATAATTCCAGGAGTACACGTGAAGAATTGCTCAACTCTTTCAAACAGTTTGAAGATTCACTCTTGAAGCAGTTCAATTCTTTTTCGGAAAAACTCGAAAGATTGATTGTTACTGTTGATTCAAAAATAGAAACGTTCACAAAAAACACCCGCGATGATCTTTCTACGGCTCAAAATAATACAGTCCAGATGTTGATTAAACAACTATCGGAATCGGCTTCATTACAAAAAGAAGAATTGAATAAATTTTCCGAGCAGTTAAACAAGTTGATTCAGATGAATGAGCAAAAACTTGATTCACTCCGCGAAAAAGTTGAAGATAAACTAACACAAATCCAGGATAACAATTCGAAGAAGCTGGACGAGATGCGTGCTACTGTTGATGAAAAGCTTCATTCAACACTTGAAAAGAGACTGGGTGAGTCATTCAAACTTGTTAGTGAAAGACTTGAACTTGTTCATAAGGGATTGGGTGAAATGCAGACGCTTGCAAGCGGAGTAGGTGATTTGAAACGTGTTTTAACTAATATTAAAACACGCGGCATCTGGGGAGAAATTCAACTTGAAAACTTGATTGAACAAATTCTTACTCCCGAGCAATACGTTAAAAACGCGGTTACAAAAAAGGGGAGTAGCGAAAGAGTTGAATTTGCAATTAAAATGCCGGGTAGAAGAGACATGAAAGATGAAATGATCTTAATGCCTATTGATGCAAAATATCCTTCCGAAGATTATCAAAGATTACTTGACGCACAGGACAAAGCATTGCCCGCAGAAGTTGAAGCATCTGCGAAAGCACTTGAAACACGTATTAAACAGCAGGCAAAAAGTATTGCTGAAAAATACGTTGATCCGCCGAACACAACGGATTTTGCAATAATGTTCCTTCCTATTGAAGGACTTTTTGCTGAAGTTTTAAGAATACCCGGACTTGCAGAATTTATTCAGAGGGAATATAGAGTTGTATTGACAGGTCCGACAACATTGGCTGCAGTTTTGAATAGCCTGCAGATGGGATTCAGAACTCTTGCGATTGAAAAGCGTTCAAGTGAAGTATGGAGTTTACTCGGTGCGGTTAAAACGGAATTCGGGAAGTTCGGAGACATTCTTGAAAAAACACAAAAGAAGCTGCAAGAGGCTTCAAACACAATAGATGACGCTGCAAAGAAGACGCGTACAATCGAAAGACGCTTGAGAAACGTGCAGGAAATTCCACAAGCAGGCGGAAATCAACTACTTGAATTTGAGGAGGAATAATTGAAGTTTAAACATATTCTATTTTATGTTGTTATTTTTATGTGCATTTCATTCGGTCAAAATGAAGGTGATAATGTAAAGCTCTTTCCACCGGGGAATCACTTCCTTCCTTTCCGCGGGAATGTTAAAGAATCAAAACTCGGAATACTTTATTATCCCGATAACGGTAGTTTGAAGGTTGATATTGGTAATTCAATCGATTTACTTGAAATTAAATATCATGCAAGTAATTCCCGTTTGACTTTCGGAATAGAATTTATGGCTTACGCATATTCAACCAACTACGAAGAACAACGGTTACAGATTGATGCAGTTGACGGTTTCTTTGGAGGGAATGCTACTTTTTCTAAAGGAGATGAGAAGGGGAGATGGTTTTTAAGATTCAGATTCATTCATAATTCTGCCCATCTTGTAGATGGAAATTGGTGGAGAAGTCCTTATCCCCGCACGTGGGGAAAACCCGGCGGTCCGATTCCATTTACAAGGGATTTTGCCGAAGTCTATTTTGCAAATGAAGTAGCCTACTTAAATATGAATTGGCGTTATTATTCCGGGATTGAATACGCTATCCACCTTCGTCCGCAGGACCAAAAGAAATTGATACTGAATGCCGGATTAGAAGTCCATAACAATAATTTGCTGGGAGAATTATGGGGAGCAAAGACTAATCTTTATGGTACATATCATTTCACATTGAACGGAACGGATAAATATTCCGGCAATAGCAATTTTCAGGCGGGAATAAAATTCGGCGATTGGAGCGGTAAAGGAGTATCATTCTTTTTTTCTTACTACAACGGTTTTGACCATTTTAGCCAGTATTATAACGAAAGGATTTCCAAACCGGGATTCGGCTTTTCGGTAGATTTTTAAAAATTGCACTTAATTTGTTGTGGAAATTTTTTGTTAAACACGTTATATTTGTATAACAAGTTTAACAAATTAAAGTGAGCAATATGAAAGTCAAAGCATTTCGTTTACCCGAAGACCTTTCAGTTCTTCTTGAAAGCACAGCTCAAAAAACAAATAGAACAGAGACTTTTTATGTGATAGAAGCTCTGAAAAACTATTTTAGTGAATATTACGACTACCAAATTGCGAAGGATAGATTTGAAGATCCTTCCGATCAAATAATTACTACCGAGGAAATGAGGCAAAGGCTTGGTCTATAAAATACTATACAAAGAGAGTGTTGAGAAAGATCTAAAGCGGATAAATAAAAACGATCAAATATTAATAATAGATGCAATTGAAACTAAATTGGCGAATGATCCGTATGAATTAGGGAAACCCTTAAAAGGACAATATAAAGGTTTGTGGCGTTATCGTGTGGGAGATTACCGGATTATTTATCGAATTTCAGATGCCGAGGTGTTAGTATTAATTTTGCGAATAGCTCATCGAAAGGAATCGTACAAGTAATTATTAGTACTACCCAAAGTAGAGGAACGAGTAAGAGAAAGAAACCCGGATTTTAATATTCTCTTTCTCTGTTATGTTAAAAATCAAGTGTCAATGGTAAATATTAATCAATTTA
>DAIRET010000166.1:0-6447 GCA_036795455.1 Ignavibacteriaceae bacterium | reverse complement strand
CCCATTTCATAACACATTATTAATCCGTGCGGCATAGAGCCATGAAGCAATCCGAGTGTAACCGAAGAATACCGTGGATGGACAAGGCTTGCCTGCCCTTCAATAATAATTATATCATGATGTTGATTTTTTAATACAAGCTGTTCTGCAGCGCCATTAATAAAATCCCCCACTACCCCGTCAATAGGGATTCCATCCCCTTCTATTAATATCCCGGTTTGTCCGGTCGCTACAAATTTTGAATCGTAACCGGCAGCAACCAATGCTTTGTTTAACTCCATACTTGTAATCATTTTTCCGAGACTGCAGTCGTTACCAACTGTTTGAATTCTCAAACACTTCTCATTTATTCCTTTACGGTGAACAACTTCTTTTATCCCGTTCTTTCTTATATCAATTAGTTGAACTCCTTCTTTTTCGGCAGCAGCAGAGAGTTCTTTATCATCAGAAATAAAATCGTGCAGCCCCGAGATTACATTCATTTTCCTGCTGATTGCTTCCATGATTATTGATTTCCATTCACGTGGAATCTTACCGCCGGGAGTTGCCACCCCAATCAGCAAAGTATTGGCTCCATTTACTTCATTAAATGAACCTATTACCGGTACATCTTTCCCAAAGCCGAGCAGTTCTTCAGCATATTTTCCTTGCTGTATAGAATCGTAAACAGCTACCACTTCTTCAGGTTTGTAACAGATTAAATTTCTTGCTGTTTTTCCCTGGTGGGGATTACTCATTCCTTCAGTTAATACAATAATTCTTCTTTTCATTAATGATTATTTCTGTATTTCTTCTTTAATATATTTCTCACCCGATACTTCAATAAGCGTCAAGAAGGCAAGCTGTGTTAGTTTTTCAAAAAGTTTTTTATTCAAAGTCGCCGGTAAATCCGTTGTTTTATGCAGATGTTCATAGCTGTTTGTAGTAACAAAATAGAGTGAAGGAATCCCTTTATTATGAAACGGAGTAGCATCCGCTCCTCCCCCGCTCCATGTTCGTTCAACCATAAATTTTGTAGTTTTTGAATCGCATCTCTTTGCAATCTCCCATAATAGCGGTGAACTTTTTCCATTGCCGACCTGGATGCTGTCGCCATACCCCACACAATCAAGATTAATCATTGCGGTAATGTTTTCAACTGGAATGGGTGGATTTGAGGCAAGAAATTCAGCGCCATGCAAACCTTGTTCTTCTGAAGCAAGTAAAGCAAAAATTATCGACCGTGCCGGTTTAATCCCGCTATTAGAAAATGCTCTTGCAATTTCTAAAACGGCTGCCGAACCTGAAGCGTTATCATTCGCCCCCGGAAAATAGATTTCCCCGGCTTGACTTCCGACATGATCAAGATGAGCGGCGATAATAATATATTCATTTTTTAATTCAGGGTGAAAGCCTTCGAGTAATGCGGCAATATTCATTGTCCCTTTTTCTTTTTCATATTTTGCATTCACATTCAATTCTACAATTGAGTTTGTTCTAACCGGGTATGGTTTTTTTAGTGAATCGATTTTCAACTGCAAATCTTTCAATGTGAAACCTGTTCCCGACAACAGTTCATCTGCCGCATCAATTTCAATATGAAGCTGGGGAAAGTCAACATTTTGTTCTCCGGCTCCATGAAACACACTTCCAATAACAGCTTGAGGGTTTTTATTTGCCGGTGAAGAAACAAAAAGAATTCCTTTTGCACCGTAGCTTGCTGCTATATTAGCTTTCTGCCGGGGGAAGCCTTCATTCCACTGGAGAGTATCAATTCTCCAACCTGGATTTCCTTTAAATACAATTACTACTTTATCTTTTACGTCAATATTTTCATAATCGTTATAACCGATTTCTGGCTGCGAAATCCCGTAGCCGCAAAAAACAGCTTCAGCAGTAAAATTTCCCGAGCCTGTAAAACCGCGGAATACAAAATCCTTCCCTAATTTATACTCACGCTTGTTTCCTGTTTGATTAATAAAACCAAATTTATAACCCGGCATTATCTCATTATATTCAACGTTCAGAAATTGATAATATCCATCATCGAAAGCCGGCTTCAACTGTAGTTTTTGGAATTCTTTTTTAATATAATCTGCAGCCATGTTATAACCGGGTGAGCCTGAAAGTCGTCCGGCAAATCCTTCGGAAGCAAGAACTTCAACAGTTTTCATTAATTCATCCGAACTGATTAATTTAACCGCCTCATCAATATTGTGCTGTGGATATGCACCTACACCGCTTAAGACGATGCAAATCAGAATTAGAAATGCTTTTTTGTATATCTTCATAATAGTTTCAAATCTTTTTTCAAATTTATAATTTTCTATTGATTCCATAAAACAGGTATCACAGCTTTTTCTCCAATCCTAAAAAAATTTAGGATTTTTGGGCGAAAAATTCATAATTTGGGGTAGTATTTATTTATTAATAGGAATTTTACAATTACCCTTATTTTCAATCCATCAGTTACTCGCTTTAGGAGTTATTTATGAAAATTTTACACTCACTTATTGGGAAAACTATGCTTGTTTTTTCCTTTGTGATACTCATATCCATTCACATTTTTTCTCAACCGGTTTACTTTACGGGCAAAAACCGAACCGGTATGAGAGTAAACGTATTAAACTCAACTACAACATCAACCACGCTTGAGTACATTTTCGACGGCGTTCATTACCAAAAAATAGTAATTGACGGAGAAGAGTATTCATTTTTGTCAGCACCCGGAATGGTCTGGTTTATGGACCAGGGCTACCCGCAGCTTCCGATTAGCAGAAGCAGTATAGTAATCCCGGATTTAGCTGCAATGAACTACAAAATTGTGGCACAGGATGTTGAGACAATAGAAACCTTACCGGTTATTCCTTCAAAGGGACATTTTACAAGAGATATTGATCCCCAATCCGTACCTTACACATTTGCACCGGTTTATAAACAGGATACCTGGTTCCCCTCGGAAACTATTCTGCTTGATGAACCATACATAGTACGGGACTTAAGAGGAATGACAATACAATTCAACCCGGTTCAATTCAACCCGGCTCAAAAACAATTAAGAATATGGAAAAGAATCGTTGTTGAAGTATATACAGACAATAGGAAAGAGGTAGTAAATCCATTCAACAGGGAAAAACCTTTTAGAGGAATTACATCAGAATTTGAAGATATTTATACAACACTTTTCTCAAACTATGGCAAAGGTGCCTTTGAATATACACCGATACCTGAACCAGGAAGATTATTGATTATCTATCATCAAAATTATGCTTCACAGATTCAACCTCTGAACAATTGGAAAATTGAAAAAGGGATTCCTACTCTGTTAGCAGAATACCCGACACAAACCGGAACCGGTTCGGCAGCAATTAAAACTTATATTCAGAATTTATATAACCAGGCTGAAGGATTAACATACATTGTACTTGTGGGAGAAGCCGACCAGATACCGTACCTTACAGGCAACTACGAAAGTGCTGCCTCAGATCCTTGTTACGTTAAATTATCAGGAACTGATGCATACCCTGATGCTTATATTTCAAGAATTTCACCAAGTTCGCAATCCAACTGTGCTTACATTATAAGTAAGATAATTAAATATGAAAAATACCCCGACACAGGTGCTGACGCCGGCTGGTATTTCAAGGGAACAGGCGTTGCAAGCGATGAAAGCGGAAGCACTCCGTTAATTGACTGGCAGAGAATGAATCTTGTAAGAGATACATTATTAGCTCACGGATTTGTTCATGTAGATCAAATTTACGACCCATCTGCTTCCTCGGCAGCAGTTACGGCTGCTATTAATGACGGACGCAGTATATTAAATTATATGGGGCACGGAAGTGGAACATCCTGGTCAACTACAGGATTCAATGTAACAGCAATACATAATTTATCGAACGGCTGGAAAAATCCTTTCATAATAGATGTAGCTTGCCAGAACGGTAAATTCACTTTAACAGAATGTATGGAAGAAGCATGGATTCGTGCCGGAGATACAACCAATCCCAAAGGTGCAATTGCTGTTTACGGAGCATCAACGAACACAAGCTGGGTTCCCCCCTGCGATATGCAAACAGAAGCAATTTATCTTTTAGCAAACAAACTCCGCAATACAGTGGGCGGAATTTCTTTTAACGGTGTTATGAAAGCAATGGACCTTTGGGGTGGAAGCACCGGCGAAGGTTTGAAATTAATGGAACAGTATAACATCTTCGGCGATTGTAGTATGGTAATGAATTTCGGAGTTACACCCGATTCAACCGCACCAACAACTATAGCGGATTTATCCGTAACCAACCCGACATCGAATTCACTAACACTGCAATGGTCTGCCCCGCTTGATTCTACATACGGTGGTGTTACTTCTTACGATATTCGCAGGTCAACTACCCCGATAAATGAAAACAACTTTAGCGGTTGTGCTCAAATATTGTTAGGCGGACAGAATGATTCACCCGGAACACAAAAGAGTTACATGATTAATAGTTTAGATTTTGGAACACAGTATTATTTCGCAATAAAATCTAAAGATTTGTGGGGAAACACTTCCGAAATTTCCAACAATGCGATGGGATCAACATTAGCGGCTCCGGTTTGTACAGTAAGTATGGACAGCATTTTTCATCAGATTGTTACCGGGAACCAGATTGTTGATTCAATTGTAATTGCAAACGTTTCGGCAACCAACTCAACGCTTAATTACGAAGTTGAATTAACAAACAATACATTCCCTTCAAAAAGTGTTGAAGTAAAAGTTGTTCCGGTTCAAACAAAAACAATAGATGCCAAAACAGATGAAAAAGAATTTCCGTCTCTTGCTTTCGGCAGCAGTATTGAAGGTTTCGGCGGACCGGATACTTTCGGTTATGAATGGATTGACAGCGATGAAACCGGCGGTCCTCAATACGTTTGGAACGACATTGTTGCAACGGGAACTGCAGTAACTAATTGGACTGCAACCGGTACTTTCTCGGCAACCGATGAAGGTTATGCAGGACCATTTAATTTAGGATTCAACTTTAAGTTTTACGGAGTTGCAAAAAACCAAATTTACATCGGTTCAAACGGCTTCCTTACATTTTCTCCCGTTACGGCTAACTCTTTTACGAATGCACAAATACCAAACGCTTCCGTACCGAACGACCTTATCTCTCCTTTCTGGGATGACCTTGATGCCAAAGCTCCCGGAACCGTACACTATAAACAGGATGGTAATAAGTTCATAATCCAATGGACTAACTATCAAAGATACAGCGGTACTGCAAGTTATACATTCCAGGTTGTTCTTTATTCAAGCGGGAAGATAATGGTATACTATAAAGAAATGACCGGGACAATTAATTCTACTTCGGTAGGTATTGAAAACAGTACGGGCAGTGTTGGTTTGCAGGTTGCATATAACGCTACTTATGTAAAAAACAATCTTGCATTACAAATATCGGCAGAACCTGAATGGTTGATTTCATCTAATAATTCGGGTACAATTTACAGCGGTAATAGTGCGGCGGTGTTATTAAACTTCTTAACAACGGAACTCGAATTCGGAAACTATTCGATGGATATGGTAATCAACACAAACGATCCGCAGAATCAGACAATTACAATTCCGGTTAGAATGGTTGTCTCGAATGACGTTCCGGTTGAATTAACATCATTGAACATAGACAACAAAAGCAATAATGTAATTCTTAGCTGGACTACCGCGACCGAAACAAACAACAAAGGATTTGAAATCGAAAGGAAATCGAAAGAGATCTGGGAAAAAATTGCATTCGTTGAAGGAAAAGGGAGTACAACAGAAACGCAATCATACCAGTTTATAGACAAAGATTTGAAACCTGCAAAATATCAATACAGGTTAAAACAAATCGATTTTGACGGAACAGTTTCATATTCATCAATAATAGAAGGTGAAGTTGCTGCCCCGGATAAATTTGATTTATCTCAAAACTATCCGAATCCTTTTAACCCGCTAACAGTAATCAACTATCAACTACCGGTTAACAGCTTCGTAACTCTAAAAATTTACGATGTTCTCGGCAACGAAATTAAAACAGTTGTAAATGAAAACCAGGAAGCAGGCACATACAAAATTAACTTCGACGGAAGCAGTCTTACAAGCGGTATGTACATTTACAAACTAACTGCAAATGGCTTTACTTCTACAAAGAAGATGATGCTATTGAAGTAATGTTAGATTAATTTTTCACTTTCGGGGTCGGCTCTGTTCTATTCAGACTGACCCCGAAATTTTTTTTTGAAACACAAAGAGACAAATAACAAGAACCAAATAAACCACAAATCTCAAATTTTAATTGTACGCAGATTGTTCATAATAAATCAGCGTCTCGTTTTTTAATTAACACCTCGATTTATCTCGGTGCCATTAACTATAAGTCAATGAAATGAGAAACTGTTTCACCTGTCCCTTTGGGAACAGTTTACATTTCTTAACACAGTTGTAAT
>DAIRET010000165.1:0-6514 GCA_036795455.1 Ignavibacteriaceae bacterium | reverse complement strand
AATGCAATTAATGAGCCTATAATTATCCACAAACCCTGTCCGAAAATGGCATTAAAAGCCAGGTTCATATCAACAACATTATTTCCGATTTCTCTTTTAACCCAAAAGTCTGAAGGGGTTAAACTCATCGAAAAATAGACCATGAAATAAGCGTAAACTATTAATCCGGCAGCGGTAAAAGAAAAGAATCGTACTCCTTTTCTTCCGAAATATTCGTTTATGATATCCGTCATTATAAAAACAACAGGCCAAAGCAATACGCCTGCTGTTAAATTGAAAGAGAGATTCTGAAACCCGAAAAATGAAAAATTAACAGGTTGTAAACCAAGTGTGGCTTCCAATGAAAAGATTTTTACTCCTATAAACTCGGCAATAATTGTATTGGCAATAAAAAATGCACCGAGAATGTAGAATAATATAGATGATTTATCACGCATAAAATACCCCGGTAATTAGATTTATACTTTTGTTCTCAACAATCGGACTAAAATGATAGAATTGATTAAAAAAACTCTTTTAGAAAGTGCTCAAGTTCATCCATCATTTTTTCATCAAGAGTAAATGTAACATAATCGGCAAAGTTATTTAACACGACTACTGAATTGATACTTGTATCCTTCTCTTCAAGGTCTGCAATTTTACGGGAGACATTCCGGTTAAGCACCCGAATATCTTCATAAATGTTAGAAAGATTATTCATCTCCCAATCGGGTGATTCACCTCTTTTCCATTTAATGTATTGTGCAAGTAAGTAGAATGAGAAAGCACGGATCTCAGTTTCTTCAAGTGTAGCAAAGGGGAGATGAAAATGGAGCATCGGTTTCAATTTCCCAAGAACCGGGCAGCCGGATGAAACCATAATCAGACCGAGAAGGCTGCTTACACCCGATTGCAAACTTGTGTATTTATTGTAATTACGATTCGGGCTTTCAACGTAAATATTAACGTTCTCGTATGAGTTATGGTTGGCAAAATTATTAATTATTTCTACAAGGTTTATAGCAAGCGGACAAAAATCCAAAAGAGTTTCATCCAGCGGACAATGCGGGCATTTGAAATTTTCTAATTTAGTCCAGTCGGGATATACTTCACCTTGTTTCCTAATTATTACAAGTGAATCTTTCTCCATCTTCACTTCAAACTTGATCTCTTTCCCGCTATCAAATTTGAATAGGTAAGAAAATGTAATTTCCGGTTCGATAGTCATTTGGCTCACAATTTTTTTCTAATACTGCCATAATTTATTAAAAAAAAAGTAAACCTATTTGATCAATCGATCAATAAGAGCAAAAAAAATCGAAAAGTGGTAAAATTTCGGAAGATATGTGATTTTCAATACCTTTCGATTCGGATTTTTGCCACGCCGCCGGAAATTCTGAATATTATTTTCTTACTTGCATCAAAGAAATTTTCCGTTCTGTACTTATTTTTTTCGAGCTTTGTAAAACCGGAAAAGTTTTTTGATGAGAGCGAGAGATCGGAAAATACTTCTCCACCGAGTGAATCCGGGAACAAAATCTTTATAGAAGAAGCACCGGCTTCAACGTCTACATACAATGTATCATCTACTGGCTGTCCCAACTTCAAATACATTTTGGCAGCACCGATATCAAAATCAAGGTTTTTAATCTTTAACAAAGAAAGATCGAAGTCGGCTTCTGCAGCACCGATATCAAACTGAAAATTGTAAGCGGGGTTTTCATTTAGTCTTAGTAGAAATTCGTTTGCAGTAAATTCATTATCCCACTTAAATTTTAAATCTTCAGATTCAATAACTATCTTAACATAATCCGGTTCATTTACAACGTCGTATGATACGGTTTCAGAAAGGTCATAACCTTTTAATAAGAAAAGACTATCGGTTCCGGATTGTATCTTATAGGACGCAGCTCCACCTTTTAAAACAAGGTTCACATTCTGAATGCTGTTTTCATATGGGTAGCTTACTGAATCATTCATAACAGTGTAGCAAACGGTTTTCTTTTTTACACAACCCCACGGGCGGATAAACAGGTTGAAAATGATTAATCCCAAAAGGATAGCTGCCGCACCGGTTAGAATTGTTTTTGGTAATTCACTTTTTAAGAAGATGGATAATCCGAAAATAATTAAAATAACAGGCCAATAGATATAAATCTCGCCCAGGTTAATCTGCAGACCAAAAACGTTAGCGATTAAAAAAAGACCGCCGAGTGTTACTAAAAATAAACCCCAGAATAAGCGACTGAATTTCATTGAGACACCTCTTCTTTTTTAATTGAATTCATTACAAGCCATACACCGATAACAATAAGTATGAATGGTACTATTTCGAAAAATCTCCAATCGGCAATATTTTTAAGCAGAAAGATAACACCTATTCCCATTAAAAGTGCACCGAAGTATTTTTCTCTGTTCCCTTTCTTTTTTTCATTTCCTGCTGTCTCCATTCCTTTGTATTTTTCCTGCATTTCATCCGGGAGCAGAATTTCTTGCGGCATAATAACCATACAGACTATATAAACAATTAAACCAACACCGTGAAGCAATGTAAGAAGAACAAATGATATCCTTACAATAACAGGGTCAACTTCAATATATTCTGCAATTCCTCCGGCAACACCGGAAAAAACTTTATCGCGTACTGAACGGGTTAATCGCTTTTTCATTTCTTCACCTTCAAATTAAATTCTCTGTTGCAAATATATGGTTTTGCATTCCAAATGTATTTGATTTTCAGAGTATGGTAAAATAAGTTTAAGAGCGGTGTAACCATAAGTCGAATGGAAATTTCAATCGTAATTGTCAGTGTATTATTATCTGTTTACTTTTATAGTTGAAACGAAGCGTTAAAAGTAATGCGGATGTAATCAAACAAAGTAAAAAGCCAAGCCAGATACCGATTACTCCGGCTTTAAAAACAAATGCAAATAAATAACCGGAAGGTAAACCGATTATCCAGTAAGATGTAAACGTAATTAATGTAGGGATTTTCATATCTGTAATTCCCCTTAGAATACCGATTCCCGTAGCCTGGGTACCATCAAAGACTTGAAATATTGCCGTTATAATTAATAATGAAGATGCAATGCTAATTACCTCGCTGTTGTCGATATAAAGAGAAGGAAGTAATTCTTTCCCTGTAATAAAAATAAACCCAAAAAATAACATAATCGACGCCGACAATAGCAATGCTGTGAAACCGGCTTTTCTCGTTTCCTTTATGTTTTTTTCACCTACAAAACGACCAACACGGATTGCAGCAGCAGAGGAGATTCCGAGAATAATCATATACGAAACAGATGATAAACTTAATGCAATTTGATGAGCAGCAAGCTCAATAGTTCCTATCCAGCCGATCATTACGGATGCAAATGCAAAGGAGCCGACTTCAAAGAAGTACTGCATGCCACCCGGAATACCAAGACTTAATATTTTTACTATCATTCTTTTATCAAGTTGAATAGGAAGGATAGAAAGCCTGTAATCCTTCAGCGTAGATGTTCTAATAACATATATTATTATTCCCGCCATCATAAAAGTTCTTGAAGATAAAGTAGCTAAACCGGCGCCGTTTAATCCCAGTGCAGGTAATCCGAGATTACCGAATATGAAAACCCAGTTGGCTAATGCATTAATGATATTGGCAGCGATTGTTATAATCATAGCGGGTTTCATTATTGACATCCCTTCTATGAATTGCTTGTAGGTTTGAAAGACCATTACGGGAATTATTGATATACTTAAAATCCTGATGTATGGAATTGCAAGTCTTTCAACTTCGGAGGGTTGATTCAGATATGCTACAAGTTCTGAAGCAAAGAACGAAATCAGCATCAAAAAAAATCCAAGGATAACATTTACATAGAATGATTGCTTGAAAATGGATTCGCATTCTTTCTGGTTATTGCTTCCTATAGCGATTGAAACAAGCGGAGAGATAACATAAGAAACCCCGATCCCGATTATCAATACTAAAATGAAAAGACCATTTGCAATTGATGAGGCGGCTAATGGATCCGCACCGATTCTACCGACCATAGCGCTATCGACTATTCCCATCATAATAATGCCGAGCTGACCTATCATTACAGGGTAAGCCAACTTAAATGTTTGGTTAATGTGGTTTTTGAATGTGTATTTCAAAACTGGTGCATTGACAGGAAATTTGTTCCGACTAATTAGTTTAAGTTATCTTCTTTTACTTTGAATAAATGCTATGCATTTATCCAGCAATTCCAATTCTTCTTCAGATAATTTACTTTTAACTGGTTCAAGTATAGCAGCAAGCCACCGGGTATTCAATTCTTTTATGGCAACTTTAATTTCATGGTCATACTTTTCCGGGTTCCCGAGGAGTATTCCACCCAGTTTAATAGCAGCTTTTATATTTAATAGCGGGTCAATATTCTTGAGATTACTGATTTTAACCAAGTAGAGTAGAGAATCATCATTTTTTGCGCTCAGCTCTATTGCAATTATACCGGCTTGTTCCATTAATTGATCACAGTTATACTGCTTCAAAGAAACATCCGCAGCTACTTTAAGAAGGTTTTTAATTGCCTGTTGCGACTCCCATCTTTTTTTTGAAACCAGTTCAATACTTTTGATAATCATGTTGGTAACCGAAAACATAATAAATGCTCTTGCTTTATTTATGATTTCCGGGCTGTAGGTTATATCTTTTGAGATTTTTATTAATTCCGAGTATTTTCCTTCATCAATCAGTTCATCGATTGAATCATGTCCTTTATTAATTCTTCTGCTCATTCTTTGTTGTTCAGAGAATCTTGCAAGGTCATCTTTATACTTTTCCCTTATTTTCTCATATACTTCGACAACTTTTTTATCATTAGATTCTATAACAAAACCATTGAGGGCGAGAGTTTCGATAATCATGAAATAGTAGCTTCTTGACCCGACAATCAACGTATAGTAGATAATATTTGATTTGGGTTCATAGATAGGCTCACTAACTTCCAGGTTACGGAAAATATATTTGAATCGTTCAATTAAGTATTCAAGACGATTCTGCTGGTTGCTTGTTATTTTTAGCCTGATGTTTTTTTTTGTTGAAGATTCCACTAATAATTACCTTGAATTCCGAATGCTAAATTATCAAAAAAAACAGATTTTACATATTTTTTATACGATTAACGTAAAAATTTTTCTATATTGATGTGTCGGAAACAATCCAACCGGGTGTATGGGAAAAATTGTCGAAATGAAATTCTTATTAAATTGTTTAACAGGTAAGTGTTTCTTAAATTTTGACGTTAAATATTCAAAAATCTAAAGACGGTCCGTACAGATGAAATTATCTGAATTACTGAATGATAGAGTAATCATCCCTGAATTAAAGGGGACAACAAAAGAGGAAGTAATAAACGAGTTGATAAATCTCTTTAAAGACGACCCTCGTGTAAAAGATATTGATAAAGTAAGGTCTGCTGTAATGGAACGGGAGAAAATAATGTCTACAGGTGTAGGTAAAAATTTTGCGATTCCCCATGGAAAAACGGATGCAATTACTGATATCCTGTGCGCTTTTGGCAAAGCAAGTAAACCGGTAGATTATCAATCACTTGATGCTCAACCGGTTTATCTTGTGTTTTTACTTATCGGAAAAGAAAACCTTGTTAGTATGCACATCAAACTTCTTAGCCGTATTTCCCGGATGATGACAAAGGACAATTTCAGGCAGAAATTAATAAATGCTATTTCCACTGAAGATATAATAACTATATTTCGAGAAGAGGAAAGCTCCTATTATGAACTTTAAACCGGCTACCGTGGCGTAAAGAGTATATATTATCAATCATTTTAAAGTATTATAATTATTTGGTGTATGATTAAAGCAATTACCGGAACTAAAGACGTTTTACCATCCGATGTGAACAAATGGCTGAAACTTGAAGAGGTTGTCAGAAGACAATTTACATCGTTCAACTATAAAGAAATACGCACTCCTATATTTGAAGAGACTTCTCTTTTTGCAAGAGGTATTGGCGAAGAGACTGATATTGTAAGTAAAGAGATGTATACCTTTATCGATAGAGGAGGAACGAGCATAACCTTAAAACCTGAAATGACAGCATCGGTTGTAAGAGCTTTTATTGAACATTCGTTAGGTGCATCAGTATCTCTTAATAAACTGTTTTATATATCACCCATGTTCCGGCAGGAAAGACCGCAGGCAGGAAGACTCCGGCAGTTTCATCAATTCGGCGCAGAAGCTCTCGGAAGCGAATCCACTTTGCTTGATGCCGAAATGATACAGCTACCATACTTTATTTTTAAGGAACTTGGATTAAAGCATATCAGCGTAAAAATCAATAGTCTTGGTGAACCGGAAGGACGCGATAAATATAAAAATGTATTAAAAGAGTTTTTATCAAACAAAGTTCATCTTTTATCACAGGACAGCAAAAAACGTTTTGAAACAAACATACTGCGAATATTCGATAGTAAGGATGAGAGAGACATAGCGATAATTAAAGATGCTCCGAAACTAATTGATTACATTGACGATAAA
>DAIRET010000164.1:0-6606 GCA_036795455.1 Ignavibacteriaceae bacterium | reverse complement strand
TGGAGCCGGTTTAAGTTTCGGGGAATTATGGTTCCTTAGGTATGAAAAATAATTTAATTAAAGTGGAAGGACACTAAATTGAAAAAGATGATATTTCTTTTAACTGTTTTAATTTCAATGAGTGCAAACAGTTTTGCATTAACTTCAGCTTCAATGGATTCATTGGAGTTATTAAAAGAGTACAGCCTTTTTAACGAGTATCATAAAAATAAAGATTATGAAAGCGCTCTCCCTTTCGGTTGGAATGTATTGAAAAATGACCCGGTTAGATTCAGTAAATGGATTTACTACAAAATGGAAGATGCGATCTGGTATTTAAGGGATTCGGTTGAAACAACCACCGATGAACAAAAAGCATCATTTACTGATACTATGCTTTATGTTTATAATTTAGCATTGGAGCATTACCCGGATGGCGCACCTTATTTTCAGCTTAGAAAAGCGTTTATAATTCAAACATGGAAGAGTGATCCGACTGCTTCTATAAAAGAGTATGAAAAAGCATTTGAAATGGACCCATCCGCTAATTCTTACTGGTATAATCAATTAGCACAGATATATAAATCACTTGCTGCCGATGACCCGGATTATAAAACTAAAGCTATTGATATGTTCACATTCCTTTCTGAAAGAGAACCGGATAACTCCGTTTGGAATACCGAACTTGAAAGTTTAGTAGAAAATATAGACGAACTTATCGATTTGGCAAAAAGAAGCTGGGATTTCAACAAAGATGACCTTGCTAAAGCATGGAAATATGCTTCCCTCTGTTTAAAGGTTAATGAATTTCAAAGAGCATTAGAACCACTTGAATTTTTAGTTGAAAAATCACCAGAAACAGTAAACTACTGGAATCAATTGGCTTCTGCTTATCATAAACTTGATATGCTTGATAAAGCTGCTGACGGCTATAGAAAACTGATAGAATTAGACCCTAAAGCTAAAGAGCATTATCTTAATCTTGGTCTTGTTTACAAAGAAAAAAATCAACTTGCTACTGCTAGAACCCAATTTTTAAAAGCAAACGAAGTTGCAGGCGGTTGGGGATTAGCAATCTTTTATGAAGGTTTGTTATATGAACAAGCTGCCAGAAGTTGCGGTTTTGATTTCATGGATAAATGCGTTTATCAATTAGCAGTTGATACTTACCGCCGTGCAGCAGGTATGGACCCGGCTTTATCACAGGCAAGGGATAGAGTCTCTGCATTGTCGAGTTCTGTTCCTACTCAAGAAGATTACTTTTTAAGAAATTATAGAAAAGGTCAAACCATTACAATTACAGGCAACTGCTATGGTTGGATCGGTAAGAGTATTACAGTCCCTTAATAGGAGGAATTTTATGTATAGCTTCATTAAAAATGATGTTGAGATTTCAAAAGCTCTCTTTTCGGAAATTGAAAGACAGCAAAAAAATCTTGAATTAATTGCATCAGAAAATTTTGTAAGTCCGGCAGTTCTTGAAGCTGCCGGTTCTGTTTTAACAAATAAATATGCCGAGGGCTATCCCGGTAAAAGATACTACGGCGGATGCGAGTTTGTCGATGTTGCTGAAGATATTGCCCGTAACAGGTTAAAAGAACTTTTCGGAGCAGAATATGCAAACGTTCAACCGCATAGTGGCAGCCAGGCTAACATGGCTGTATTTATGGCTCTGCTTAAACCGGGTGATAAATTTATGGGATTAAGCCTTGCTCACGGCGGTCACTTGACACACGGTTCCCCGGTTAATTTTTCCGGAATTCTTTACCAGGCTATTCCTTATACTCTTAGTAAAGAAACAGGTTTACTTGATTATAACCAGATTGAAGACCTTGCTAAAAAAGAAAAACCGAAAATGATAATTGCCGGTGCAAGTGCTTATTCGAGAGATTGGGACTATGAAAAGTTCAGACAGATTGCGGATTCTATCGGTGCTTTCTTTGTATGCGATATGGCTCATCCTGCCGGATTAATTGCAAAAGGGTTATTGAACAGCCCGATTCAACATTGCCATATTGTAACTTCAACAACACATAAAACATTACGTGGTCCGCGCGGCGGAATTATTTTAATGGGTAAAGATTTTGAAAACCCGATGAACATCAAAACATTAAAAGGGGATAGGCTGAAATTAATGTCCGAAATACTTGACGGTATTGTAATGCCCGGTATTCAAGGCGGTCCGCTCATGCACGTTATTATGGCAAAAGGTGTGGCATTCGGTGAAGCACTTCAAGATTCATTCAAAATTTATGTCGAACAGGTTGTTAAAAATGCAAAAGCATTATCTTCTAAATTAATTGAGTACGGTTTTAAAATTGTTTCCGGCGGAACTGATAACCATTTAATGCTTGTAGATTTGACAAACAAAGGTTTATCGGGCAAGAAAGCTGAAAACTCTCTTGAAGTTGCAGGTATTACTGTAAATAAAAACATGGTCCCGTTCGATGTAAAAAGTCCTTTTGTAACAAGCGGAATACGCATAGGTACGGCTGCGGTTACAACTCGCGGAATGAAAGAAGCAGAAATGGAAATCATTGCCGGCTTTATTAACGACGCGATTTCGAATTACGAAAATGAAGATAAACTGAAGAGTATTAAATCGGAAGTTAATTCACTCTGCTCAAACTTTCCGCTGTATAAGGAAATAAGTTAATCCCGCTGTGTTGGACGAAGGTTTAAAAGAGAATCAAAAAGAAACGGAAGACGATTCCGAAGTTGAAATGAGTTTTCTCGAACATCTCGAAGAGTTGAGATGGAGAATTATTTACGTTTTAATCGGGGTTGTGCTCGGTGCAGTTGTCTGTTTCATCTTTATAGATTTTCTAATAGATTCGGTTCTGCTTCTGCCCGCAAAAAAAGCAGGTGCAGATTTGCAGAACCTTAAACCTTTCGGGCAGATATTCCTTTATTTTGAAGTCGCAATTATTTGCGGTGTAATTTTAAGCATACCGAATCTTTTCTACCATTTGTGGCGGTTTATCTCTCCGGCTTTACGGCACACCGAAAAGAAATATATTCTATCAATTGTAGTTTTTTCCTCTTTCTGTTTTATCCTCGGAATTGTGTTCGCATATTTTATTATGCTTCCTACTGTAATGGATTTCGCTGCAAACTTCGGAACGACTACAATTAAAAATGAATTTGCAGTCGATGAGTATATGTCAATCATTCTTAGTGTTATGCTTGCAGCGGGATTAATATTTGAGCTTCCCATGATTTCCTTCTTCCTATCGAAACTCGGAATCTTAACCCCTGCATTTATGAGGAAGTACAGAAAGCACTCGATTATAATAATAATGTTCCTTGCTGCTTTTTTATCCCCCGGAACAGACCCTGTATCTCAAATTTTGCTTGCAGTTCCTTTGATTGTTTTATACGAGATAAGTATTTTAGTATCCAAATATTCAATAAAGAAAACAGTTGAACAAGAGTAAGTTAGCACATATAAGTAAACCGATTCAGCAAGAGCTTGATGCTTTCGGTGCATACTTTAAACAAAGTATGAAATCGAAAGTACCGCTTGTTGATCTTGTTGCTGCATATATTTTAAAGCAAAAAGGGAAGAGGATTCGTCCGCTGCTTGTATTTCTTTCAGCTAAAGCATCAGGACAAATAAACGAACGTAGTTATAGAGGTGCAGTACTTGTAGAACTTTTACATACGGCAACGCTTGTTCACGACGACGTTGTTGATAATGCGGATAAGCGGAGAGGATTTCCTTCAATCAATGCAATCTGGAAAAACAAGATTGCCGTTCTGATGGGGGATTATCTCCTTTCACGCGGTTTGATGATTGCAGTTGACGGAAACGATTTCGATTTCCTTAAAATTATTACAGACACCGTTAAAAGAATGTCCGAAGGAGAACTGCTTCAAATTCAAAAAACAAGAAAACTTGATATTGACGAGCAGACATACTTTAAAATTATCTCGGATAAAACGGCATCACTAATACAAACTTGCTGTGAAATCGGTTTTTTAAGTACATCAGAAGATGAGAAGTATCACCAAGCTATTAAAACTTACGGTGAAAATCTCGGTCTCGCTTTCCAGATAAAAGATGACATACTCGACTTTGAAGGAACAACAAAACTTTTCGGAAAACCGATTGGCGGGGATATTAAAGAGAAGAAATTAACTCTCCCGTTGATTCATTCATTGAACAATGTTTCTGCTTCTGAAGCTGCAAGTATAAGAAAGAGAATCAAGAACGGCGACAAGAAAGAATCGGTAAAAGACGTAATTGAGTTTGTTAAAAAAAACAACGGTATTGAATACGCTGCAGAAAAAGCGAAACAAATCGGAGAAAAAGCAAAAGAAAGTCTTTCTGTATTACCCGATTCACCATCGAAACAATCACTCATCTCCTTAATAGACTTCGTCCTCGAAAGAAATAGTTAAACGTTATTACGTTTGAAAGTATAAAGTAATTCGTTTATAAATACTTTAGTGTCTTTGAATCATAAAAACACGAAACCTATTTTAAAATATTACTCAACAGAATCCAGCAGTTAAATCGCAGATTCAGCCGAATAAAGCAAAGTGCTCTAACGAGCACAAATAAAAAATCAAAACGTGAAATAGCTGTATTGTTTTTCAAAGCATTAGCATATGTGCTATTTTGCGAATACCTTCTTTCATTCCAAATAATTAAACTATTTCAATAACCGTTCAAAATTATCAATTCTTTGGAACATACCCAAACTTAAAGATGGTTATTGTTAATTCATTCAAGGCTTCCGGGGATTAGATAAACAGAGTGTGAATAAATTCTATTACTTTTCACAAATCAATAATCTAAAATACAGGGACGGGAATATCCGAATATATTCCTTCTTGCGGAGGTGTTGAAATACCGATAACTTTTCTCGTTTCCAAATCAACGTCAACATAAAATTTAGGTATCTGCTGTTTCAGGTATTTCATAATCCCGGATGGTTCTGTTTCCTGGATTAGTTTTGCAAGGGAAACTAAAACTCTCTTTTTCATAGGTGTAGTATCTTCACTATTTCCGTGAGAAACCGTCATGTCATAATTACGGTTCAAATCCGTTGTCATTCCTAATTCTGAAATTATCCATGATAGTGGCATTACATAAAATATTTTAACGTCGCCCGCATTGAATGTTTTTTCTAATTGTTCTTGAATAGTGCTGTCGCTAAGCATGATATCAATGGTCTTTCGGGTGATACCCGGAGAAATATAAGATACTGAAACAGCCATATAATCATGCCCATATGCAGTTGACATTTTTGAAATTGTGAAATTCCTTAATGTAATAGCTGAAAAAATGGTTAAACTAACCGCGCATACATAAATAAAAAAAATAGTTGCCCCGTACTTAAATTTATTCTTGGGAAAAGGGATATTAATTCTGTTAAAACCGAAAAGTTTTGGAAAAAACATCCCTGTCTTATTTAAGTATTGCGGATAAGTATCCGGGAATTTCTCGATACATTCGCGTTCTTCTGCTCTTGCAAGCAAATAATATATGAATAACATAGATACAAACATTATCCATACAATCAACCTCGACCATACAAGCGACATCCCGAACCCGAAAAGAATCCATGCAGCATATTGCGGATGGCGTATTACTTTGTAAATTCCCCCGGTTACGGCTCCTTTTTTTGTGAACTTTGTATAATAAATCTGTATAAATCCAATACTGAATACAATAAAACCCAGCGTCATCATAATCCACCCTGCATTTATCAGCAAATGCAGGAAGTTACTATTCGTTTCGATAAAATGCGGCAGTATAGTTTGAATTAGCCAAGCTGTAACTTGATTTTCATTTAAATACTTCAGTGGGAACTGATAAACTGAATAAAAAAACACGGCAAACGGTGTTGCCATATAAAGCATTTCAAAAAGTATTATAATGTACGGAACCCACGCAAGTTTTATTAATTTGCTTTTTTCTGATTTGTTCATATTTATTCCTTATATCATTCTATCGAATTAACCTTTTTTAAAGCGAAACCCGGAGCAACTCTCGACATCAGTCGTAGAATTTTTGCTCCGCCAATCATTATCTCGGATTTCCCTTTTTCAAGTCCTTTTATCATTTGACTTACGGCTTCTTCAACAGGCATAGCGATTTTGGGAGGATTTCCTTTGTGCCACGGTGTTATTACCGCAGGGAACATTACCTCGATTACTTCTGTATTTTCCTTACTTAATGCTATACGAAGTGTTTGCGTAAAAGAGTGCAAAGCTGATTTGGACGAATTGTAGAAAGGATAAATTACTCTCGGTGCATAAATCAAACCCGTTGTAATGTTTATTATCGCGGGTGATTCATTGGCATTGATTGAATTGTATAGAAGTTTAATTAAACGTATCGGGGCAAGAAGATTAGTCTGGTATTCATTTTCCGCCAATTCTAAAGCTTTTTCATCTTTCAAGAAATCAATCTTATTTACAATTGCAGCATTGTTAATCAGAATATTGATTTTAGGATGTTTTTCTTTAATCATGTTTGCAAAGTCAATACATTCCGAGCTATCTGAAAGATCGCACTGATACGTAATGAGTTTGGGTTCTATTTTCTTTGCGGCTATTAGTTTTTCATTTGATTTACCACAAATGATAATTGTGTTTTGTTTTTGAATTAAAACC
>DAIRET010000012.1:0-29976 GCA_036795455.1 Ignavibacteriaceae bacterium | reverse complement strand
CGATGTAAGCGTCCAGATCCGCAGTGGCTCCGGCACCAGTCGTAACCGCATCAATAAAAACTTGAGCAAGTATTGTAAATCCGAGAGTTCCTTTTCCTTTAGAAAACGAACCTGGCGTTTTTATATTGCACCAACTAATTAATGCCGGGTCGTAATCGGTTTCATAAGCTCCTATCCATGGGTGTGTTTCATTTCGTGGATTACCGCTATAATCGCTCTCTATTCCAGCAATGGGGACACCAGCATTCTTTAATTGCGAATAGTTTGGTACCAATAAATTTAGATTTGATGAGAAATATGGATTTACATTTAATGAGTGCGCATCCTGCCCGGTTGCCGTTCTCCATGCTTCAATAGTAAGTCTCGGTTCACCACGGTAACCTAATTTGCCCTGGGACTCACCACCGAAGTAGTCATTGTAGTCAATTGCAGTAAACTTATCCATTGTGGCATCAGAATATATTCCCCACGCAGTTGATACACCCGTTGTATTTACAAGCGAGTTTTTAAATATATTGTTCTTCAATGTTATATCCGACGCATTATTAGAAATATAAATTGCAGCGCTGTTGTCGCTTACTGCCGATGATCTTGATATGTTTCCGTACATATTAACGCTATTATAACAAAACTGTATTCCGCTGCCGGATAGTAATCGTATTGCGGCATTACCATTACTTCCAGGGTTTGTGTTACCCTGGCCGGTTACTCCGTATATAATATTATTCCGGAAAGTGATATTTGAAGGATTATTACCGGGGCTTATTGATATTGCACAAGTTCCATAACCTGAAATTGAAGTTCTGGTTCCACGGATTAGATTTTTTTCAAAAACACAGTTTTTAATACCGGTAGATAATACTACAGCAATTAATCCACTATAACCAGCGGAGATATTCTTTACAGTATTTCCTCCGATATTTATATCTTCACAATAAGAAAGCCACATGCCATGTCTTGAAATGTAAGACGCTGAATTATCGCTTCCGATTATGTTTTCGGTAATAGTGAGATTGTTATAAACTCCTCCACTGGAACCGACGGCATATATTCCGTAAGAGCACTTACTGATGTCGTTATTATGAATAGTTAAATTATCATTGTCGAATCCCGCTACACCAATATAATCGGAACTTACGGAAATACCATAATAATAAGAGCCTGAGTTTGAGCCGGTTGTAATAACACAATTTTTAATAGTTACGTTGTTGCATCCGGTTCCGGCTGTTTTTCCTACAAGCCAGATTCCTGCCACAGTCCCGGAATAAGTAGTATAAGTATTTGCGATGGTCATGCTCCTATCAGCCCCTTTAGATTGGTTGGAACCATCAATTGTAAGATTATCCACTCCATTTAGTTTAAATATCGCACTATTGGTAGAAGAACCGGAGAAAACAGGCGTTTTACCCGCAGCAGGTTTAATTGTTATTGTATTGGTTTCACTTGAATAAGCATTAGCGTTAATTACAATGGGAAAAGTTTCGTTTGGGTAACTATTATCAATTAAACTAAAATGAACGGGACCTGAAAGGTACTTTGAATTGAGATCATTAATTGCTTCCGTTAAAGTAGTATAATTCCCGCCGGCTCCAACAGTATAAGTACCGCTCATAAGCCCGATAATCAAGTATTGATTTATCGTTCCTCCGATAGGTAAATTGTCCGGGCTAAGATTAACACCGGTTAAAGAAGTATTTGGTGTACCGGAGTTTATAGAAACATTCGGTGTAGAAATAATATCTTGTGCCACAATGAAGTATTGGATAATTTCTGTAGCAGCAACCCCGCCGTTAATAAGAGAATAGTCGATTGTAAATTCAAATGGAGAATTTGTTGAGTTGGTTTCGTTATATTTCCACCCATCAGTTGAATTTGTATTATCAATAAAAGTATTGGCATTGGTGGTTTTCTTGAAATATATCCTCGGCTTTGAAGAAGTAGTATTTATTCCGCTCATATCGTCTATAGTTACGGACAAAGTTCTATTCTCTAAAGATGAGGTGTTTAATAATGCGTTATATTCGATTATTGGACCATCGGTATCAATTCCCGAAAAGTCTCCTGCATCTGCCCCGATATCCGGATAGTTCGCATTCCTTATTTCATTATCAATATCGTCTGTAACCTGGAAAGGCGTAGTAAATTTCTTCCCTTTTCCTTTTACCATCGTTTGTATTCCTAATTGAATATGCGGGTCAGATGTACTTACAAACGGGACATCTTCCGTCATCGAGTTTTGATCTTTGTTAGCCATGACCGTTTTATAATCGGTGAGTGTCTGGTAATCTGTTGTTCCATTGTAAAATATTATATTACTGGAAGAAGGTACTCCGGCATAATAAATATTGTTATCTCCATCAGCGGAAATATTAGAATAGTTAGTTGAGCTCCGGTAGTGAGCAATACTTTTAGAATAAGTTCCGGAAATTTTAGTGGTTATGATATTATTTCGAAGGTCAATTTTTGTCGGGCTGTTACTCGTGTAAATACCGGAAATAATGTTGGATGAATTTGTTGATTCAAAAGACAAGTATACAGTGTTATGAAAAATATAATAATTTGAATAAGAGCCTGTTGCAAGAATACCTTTTACGGTTGTATTTGGCGAAGCGGGTGCAGATAACCCATAAATAAAATTATTATAGATATTACCGTTTTGAATATCGCTACCAAGCTCTATTCCGACAATAGACCTCCACTCTGAACTCTCATTTTTTAAGTCATATACTTTATTCTTAAAAACACTAATGTTGGTCGGGTACATACAGTATATTCCAACCAGCCTTCCGTCGGACACTGTTGAAGAGTGAACCCTGTTTTTATAAATATTAATAGAGCCTGCATATGCAACAGAAATTCCATATCCATAACAATTGCTATAAGATGAACTAAGCGAATGAATGTTATTTTCGTAAATATTCCCTGAGTTATTGGAACCAAATGAAACGTAAATTCCATAAAAATAATTGGATTGTGAATTGATTATTACTTCATTGTTATGAATATTGAAATCTACTTGGTATTCAAGATGCATTCCTGTTTTCTCAATATTTGTAAGAATGCTTTCACCGTCATTTATTGTTCCGATTTCGTTGTTTCTATCTTCATTCCCCGCACCCTTTAAGTAATAACCGTAAACGCAATCACGGAGCGTATTATTCAGAAATTTATTGTTAGAGTTGCCTGTACTGATACTTGTTGCCCCGCTTTCGGTATAAACTCCTCTCGAGGTTACGTCACGGGTAAGGGTAATCTCGCAATTTTTTATAATATTATATTGGCACCCGGTTGTTCCTCCGACAAAGTAAAATCCATATTCTACATAATTATCAGAGTTATTTCCAGCATTTCTAATATCAAGCCCGTCGAATATTATGTAATCGCTTCCGGATAATTTTATACATGCATCGGCATTTGAATTTGTCCCGGTAAAATTAAAAATTGGTTTTGCTCCTTCTCCCTGTTTTTGGAATGTTATTGTTTTATCGGCGGCACCGGAAGCTGTAATATTTAGATTTCCTGCTTCATTAAAAGACTCACCCGCAGGAATATTAAAAACCACATTGCCCGAAACTCCAACTTGGTTTAGCTGATCTATTGCTTCATTGAGCGATTGGAAATCTCCTCCCGGGTTAGAAATTGTATATGTTCCGTTTAATGCACTTTTTATTTCTCTGTTTCCGGTTGGGGCTTGTTCTGTCGGTATTCTTACAAGCTCTCCCGGTTCACTCGTTGTGAATTGAGTACATTCACCATCAACAAAGTTGCCGACAGTTGCCGAATTACTTATATCATATGCTAACCAAAAATAGTTGTTAGAATATGACAAAACTTGATTTCCTTCTACAGTAAATGTACCATTGAGATTATTAACAGTTGTTCCAAATTGTGTAGTTGTTGAAAAAGTCTCCCCTGAAGTGTAATACACTTTTGCATTTTGAATATTTGCCGTAGAAGTGCTTCCGTTAGTACTAAAGGAAATAGAATTAACAGCAATAGGATTCAAGCTCCCATCCGTTACTATCTTTAACCTTATTATTTCTTGATTTGTATCCCCCACCAAAACTTTTGACGTATTGGTTTGTTCTGTTGTAGCAGAGACAAAACTCATGTCCACAGTAGAAAATGAAATTTGGATATTGGGTCGATTATTGTTTACGGTACCCGTTCCGGTTGGGGGATTGCTGTCCTGCCTCCACTGTTGGTGTCGACTTGTTGCTGTAGTATACTGGAAAGTAGGATAAGAAGATGTGCCACTTCCACCGTAATTAGTTTCACAAAGAACTAATAGATTATCCTCGTCATAGTTAAATTGATTAATCTCAACTGTTTTCCAACCGGATGCAGCGCATTGTAAAGATCCTTCATAAACTAAAGTTGCTCCGGTTATCATATTATCCCAGGTGCTTTCAGTTAAAGTGGAAGCTGTTGTTTTCTTTAAATAGATTTTTGTCGGTATGTTTGCCCCGCTTGTTCCCGAAACGTACCACGCCAATCCCAGAATAGTTTTAGGGGGAGAAATCTCGGCAGATGTATAAATTGCAGCCGATCTTTCATAACCATAATAAATACCCAAAGGTTGTGCCTGCACACTTGTTCCATTACCTATTGTAACTGTTTCCTGCCCGAACGAAAAGTTAAATAGGAATGAAGAATAAACAATTAAAAAAACGAATTGTATAAATCGCAACATATCGCCAAATCTCCGAAAAAATATCTGTATCATTGTCGTAAATAAAGCTATTCTTATTTAGTCGAAGCAACAGATATATGTTCTACATTCCGAATTCAGAACCGGAATGGATGGGTTGTGTGCTGTAAGTCATTAAAACTATCATGTTAAATGAGAGTTACGCCGATTTTTCCAAAATGTTTCTTATGTTGTTTTTAAAGTAGGAGGGAGTTACCCCTGTAGCTTTTTTAAAAGTGTTGTTAAACACCGATTTCGAGTTAAAACCAACCGAATTTGCAATCCCCTCAATAGAATAGTGGGCGTATTGAGAGTCCGAAAGCATTTTGATTGCTTCTTTAATTCTATAATCGTTCAACAGAACCGGAAAACTTACGTAGAAGTTTTCATTTATTACCTGCGAAACATACTTTGAATTAACTTCAAGAAGGGTAGCCACTTTTTCGAGAGAAATCCCCTTTTGCATGAAAATCTTCTCTTTGTTTAAAAGGTCAAGTAATTTCTCATTAATTTCACTTTTTTTAGTTTCACTGAGTGTAGAACCAAAATACTTTTCGCCCGGCTCAACGATGTTTTCTTTTTCCGAATCCTCTACAGGCAAAGTCGGGTTTTCATTATCGCTTTTTAATTCTTGGAACAAAATGTTTGATTTACTTAAATCTAAGTTTTTTTGTATTAGCGATTTATAAGCTTTGTCCCGTTTGATATACAGGTTAACTACAATTAAAAGAGAAATAATAAAAATTATCAGAATAATTAATACCGTATAAAACTTCATAGAGGCAATTGAAAGCTCCTCGTTTTTTTGAGCAATTTCTTTCTCTTTTCTTTCGGTTTGGAATTTTGTTTCCCACATTGTTATCTGGTTCATCATATTCTCGTTGAATAGACTGTCCTTTAATTCCATATACTTTTTGAGATAATCTAATGCAGTTTTATAAGTCCCGCTTGCTTCATGGTAAAGATACAGATTTCCGTACGAGTTTTGTAGTTGTAATTTTGCTCCTCTGCCGG
Source organism: Ignavibacteriaceae bacterium (assembly GCA_036795455.1). Taxonomy (GTDB): domain Bacteria; phylum Bacteroidota; class Ignavibacteria; order Ignavibacteriales; family Ignavibacteriaceae; genus DAIRET01. The sequence continues at coordinate 24,272 of DAIRET010000012.1, read as the reverse complement.
AAGCAATATCAACGGTGTTTTCAGCTATTTTAATTGCTTCAGGGTAGTTTCCAAGTTTGAATTTGGAATTCGATAAGTTTGTCATTGCCTCTATAAGCAATTCTGTTTGGTTAATTTTTTTTGCAATATCGATGGCTTCTTCTGCATAATAAATTGCTTCTTTATACTTTCCCAATTCAAAATTTATCATTGAAAGATTGTTTGCCGCACCTCCTTTGTAAATTGAGGGGTTTTCGGCATCAGAATAAGCTTTTTTAATATATTCCTCGGCTTTAGTAATATCACCGCACAACCCATAAGCCATTCCAAGGTTTACATAAAGCATTAGTTTATCTTCTTGAGAGCCACTTTTTTCAATTAGGGGCATTAATTCTAAAAAGCTCTCTTTGGTTTTTTCATGATTCCCCATCCTTGAATAAGTTACGGCGATACTATTCAGAATTCTTATTTGTTTGTTGATAAGGTTTTTATTCTCGGCAATTTTACCGGCGCGGATATAAGCATTAACGCTATTATCATATTCCCCTTCGATATAGTAATATTGCCCCAGGGTAATAAGTGCTTCAAGAATACCGGTTTCATATTTAATCGATTCGGCAAGTTCCAATGCCTTGGATGCCGTTTTATAAGCTTCGCCATAGTTGTTGGTTATTAAAACGTCGGCAAGATTATTTAGGGTTTGAACTCTACTTGTATCGTGTAAAGAGGTTTCTAAAACTCTTTTAAGAGAATCAATTTCGGATTGTTGTGGATATAAGCCACAAAAGTTTATTAATAAAAATAGTGCAATTAAGTATATGTGCATTTTCATATTGTTAATCTTTAAATAGCTAATGAGTTTAACAAAGTCTCTTCAATATAAATAAACCTTACGGAAACTACTTTGGCAGCAGTGTTTTTATTTTTATAATCTTGGCGATTTCAACAAAGATGAAAATCGTAATTGATGCCAGGAAGATAAAAACAGATTCTTTTACACCCATTAGTGTAATATGAAAAACTTCTCTCAAGAAAGCATTTTCAGAGATAGCGATAATCATTGCAACAGTTCCCACGGCGCTATAAATAAGAGCGCGGTTACTAAACATGTTTAGTTTAAATATAGGCTGCACTAACGATCTGCAATTGTAGGCATTGAACAATCGTGAGAATATCAACGTGTAAAAGAAAATAGTCATCGCATCCATTTCGGAATACCCGAATTCAAGCGCCAGATAAAAAACACCGACCGAAAGCAAACCGATCATAGTTCCGACGCTTCCGATAAATAAGATAGAGAAGTGATTTAAAACCCCTTCCTTTACTTTTCTCGGCTCTTTATTCATAATGCCAGGTTCGGGGGGTTCAACACCAAGCGCAATAGCCATTAATCCATCCATAATGAAATTCATAAATAAAATTTGAACTGCAGTTAGCGGAATAGGAAGTGCAAAAAGCAAGCAAATCAACATAGCAAGTACTTTCCCGATATTTCCACTTAAAAGAAAGACAAGATACTTCCGTATATTTTCAAAAATACTTCTTCCTTCTTCAACTGCAGCAACAATCGAAGCGAAGTTATCATCCGTTAAAATCATGTCGGCAGCTTCTTTGCTGACATCCGTACCGGTGATTCCCATTGCAACGCCAATATCGGCTTTCTTTAATGCCGGTGCATCGTTTACACCGTCACCTGTCATTGCAACAATATTTCCTCGCCGCATTAAGGCGTCAACAATCTTGAGTTTGTGTTCGGGGGAGATGCGGGCGTAAACCTCCGTATTTGCTGCTGTTTTATCAAAGTCCTCGCTGGACAAAGCTTCGAGTTCAACTCCCGAAATAGCCTGCCCTCCTTTTAAAATTCCGAGCTCTTTTGCAATTGCTACGGCGGTAATCTTATGATCTCCGGTTATCATTATCGGTTTGATGCCTGCCTTTTCGCAAATCTTTATAGCATCTCTTACTTCATATCTCGGCGGGTCAATCATACCAACAAATCCAAGGAACACCATTTCCGATTCAACAGAATCGATATTATATGAGTTGGTTAATTCTTTGTAGCTTATTCCAAGTACTCGTAACGCCTCTTCACCAAATTTCTGTGCTTCAAGCAACACTTCGCTTTTCATATCGGGTGTAAGTTTGATCAGCTCGCCATTTTGGAGGATAAAAGAGCTTTCAGCAAGGATTTCTTCCGGGGCTCCTTTACTATATGCAACAATTCTTGATGATGATTGATGAATTGTAGTCATTTTCTTTCTTTCTGAGGAAAAAGGTATTTCATCAATTCGTTTTTGCTCGCTTTTTAATTCATCTGCATAAATTCCGGCTTTTGCAGCAGCGACAACGATAGAGCCTTCCGTTGGATCTCCAATAATGCTCCAGCTACCGGCTTCTTTCTTCAATAATGTATCACCGCACAAAGACCCTGCTTTTAGAAGTTCGATTAATTCTTTTTCGCTTGATGGATCAAGTTTTTCTTCGTTAATAAAAAACTCGCCAAACGGAGAATAACCGGTTCCGGTTAAAGAAATACACTTTCCGTTAGTATAAATCTTCCTGATAGTCATTTGATCTTGCGTAAGCGTTCCTGTTTTATCCGAACAGATTATTGTTGTTGCACCGAGGGTTTCAACGGCGGGAAGCTTTCGTATCAACGCTTTTCTTTTAACCATTCTTCTTACACCAAGGGCAAGACTAATAGTAACTACTGCCGGAAGTGCTTCCGGAATAATCGCAACTGCAAGGGCTACACCCCAAACAAACATTTCGTTGAGTGGATAATTGCGAAATACTCCAAGCAAACTCATTAAGGCTGCCAACACGATAGCGAATATTCCTATTCGTTTTCCCAAGTTATCGAGGTTTGTTTGAAGCGGGGTTTTCCTTGTGTCGGTTGACTGTAAAAGGGTTGCAATTTTGCCGAATTCGGTTGTCATCCCGGTTGCAACCACAACGGCTTTACCGCGTCCGTATGCAACTGATGTTCCCATATAGAGCATATTTTTTCTATCGCCGAGCGGGATGCTTTCTCCATCAAGTTTAGAGCAAAGTTTTTCAACGGAAAGGGACTCCCCGGTTAAAGCAGCTTCATCAATTTTTAAATTCTTTGACTCAATTATTCTTAAATCGGCAGGTATCTTGTCTCCGCTTTTTATAATAAGTACATCACCTGGTACTATATCGGAAGTGGCTATAACAACTTCTTTTCCATCTCTTAAAGCTACTGTATGAGGTGCCGCCATTTTTTTTAGAGCTTCAATTGCTTTGCCGGCTTTGAATTCTTGCACAAAACCGAGTACACCGGCAAGGATAACAATTATTATAATAGAGATTGCCTCAATTTCTTTTCCGTATACAGCCGAAAGTATTGCGGATAAAATTAAGATTATTATAAGCAGACTTTTAAACTGGTTGAAAAGAAGTTTCCATGCGGGTTCCTGTGCTTTTTCTTCAATCTCATTTTTTCCAAAATACTCCAGACGTTTCTTTGCCATTGCAGAATTAAGCCCATCGCTTGAAGTTTCAAGAGCGTTATACGCCTCGAATACAGATTTTTTATACCACTCTGCGTTTTTTATTAACTCTAACATTTTATAATAAGATTCCATAGAAAACACACCGCCGTTAATAATTAAACCAAATTTGAAACTGTAATCGAAAACTATCTAATATTTTGTAGATTATCAAAAAGTATTTTCGGTTTGTGATACAAAACTTAAAGATAGTGAAAGACATTATTCAATGAATTAAGGGTAATTGCGACGACAAATATTTAATTAAAGAAGGGATTGAAAGAAATAGACGGAAGACAATAAGGAAATAAATGAGAAGTCCCCAAGAAATTTGGGTAAAAACCCAGAAAGACCAAAATAAATTAGAAGTTGTGGTTGGTTTCGTGTTTGAAAGAAACAAATGGTTGGAATTGTTAATACTTTAAGCAATAACTATTTTTGCAGTATGAATTTTAAAGAAGATACAATTGCCGCAATTGCAACTCCCGCCGGAGTAGGCGCTATTTCAGTTATACGCATTAGCGGTCCGGAAGCGATTGGTGAAGCGAATAAAATTTTCGTTGGAAAAAAAAATCTAAGCGAATGCCCATCGCATACAATTCACTATGGAAAAATCATTGATAAAAACGGCAACTTTATTGATGACGTTCTCGTATCCGTTTTCCTTTCTCCCAAATCCTATACCGGCGAGGATAGCGCCGAAATAAGTTTTCACGGTAATCCCTTTATTGCAGGCAGAATCTTGGAATCTCTTTTTGAAAACAAAGTTCGTCCAGCCGAACCTGGAGAATTTACGAGAAGAGCATTTATAAATGGAAAACTGGATTTAGCTCAAGCTGAAGCCGTTGCTGAAATTATTGAAGCCAGAACGGAAGCGTCATTAAAAGGCGCAAGAAACCAGCTTGATGGATTGCTATCCCGGAAAGTTCACTCTTTAAGGGAGAAGCTCGTAAATACTTCATCGCTTTTGGAATTGGAACTGGATTTTTCCGAAGAAGATATTGAATTGATTGAGAATGAAAAAGTTATTTCTTTACTAAGTGAAACAATTGAAGAAATTAATGAACTTTTATCTACATATGGTTTCGGAAGAATAATAAAAGACGGGATAAATGTAGCAATAGTTGGAATTCCTAATGTTGGAAAATCGTCTCTTTTAAATTACTTGCTCAAGGAATACCGGGCGATAGTAAGCGATATTCCCGGTACTACAAGGGATATAATTCGCGAAGAAGTAACAATAGATGGAATTCTGTTCAAGCTTTTTGATACTGCCGGAATACGCGATTCTTCTGACGAAATAGAAAAAGAAGGAGTTCTGAGGAGCAAAGAAGCTGTGAAATCAGCAGACCTGATCCTGTTTCTAAGTGATGTTGAACAAAACATTTCAAAACCACTGTTGGAAGAATTGTTGTCTTTAACATCAAAAGAGAAAATAATCTTTGTAATGAACAAAATCGATAAAAACCCGGCAGCCAGGTTTGAAGCAGATGTTTGTATTTCCGCAAAAACCGGGGAGGGGATTAAAGTACTATTTACAATTCTTAAAGATAAAGCTCTCGGTACAAACGTTTATTCGGAAAAAACTGCCGTAATTTCAAGTTTGAGACATTATAACCTTCTGAAAGAAGCTAAAAGCAGTCTCGAAAAGGCACTTGATTCGGCAGTTGAAAAACTTAGCGAAGAGTTTATCTCGGTTGACTTGAGAAATGCTGAAAGCGCCCTCGGTGAAATAATCGGGGAAATCAGTACGGACGATATACTAAACAACATATTTCAAAAGTTTTGTATCGGGAAATAGAACTCCCGATACCATTTCACGTGAAACAATCATGAATATTATTTTAAGAAAACTTACAACTACAGACGCAACACCCATTGCCAGGTTTCTTCAAGACAAAGAAGTTGTGAAATATCTTGCTGACTTGCCGGACCCCTATACTCTTGAAACAGCTGAGACCTTCATCCGTCTTGTGATGGAATGGGAAAAAACCGGGGAAGCATTCCACTTTGCAGTTTCTGAAAAATCAAAAAACGACATACTCGGCGTTATAGGAGTTAAACTGATTGATCAAACAAACAAAATAGGAGAAATCGGTTTTTGGCTTGGTAGGGAATATTGGGGAAAGGGTGTTATTTCTAAAGCCATTCCACAGTTAATATCTTTTGCATTTAATGAATTAACTCTTCATGCTTTATTGGCAGAGGTTTTTGAATCGAATACAGCTTCTATGAAAGCATTGGAAAAAAGCGGCTTTACAGGTGTGGGGCTTTCACAAAGAAAAACATGCAACAGTAAAACAAATGAACCGGTTTATTTGTTTAAATTAGAAAATAAAGGATAATTTGCTCCGGTTTCACGTGAAACGGGAAGGAAAGAATGAAAAACAATTTTGATGTAATAGTAATCGGAGGGGGACACGCAGGAATTGAAGCAGCATGCGCTGTTTCTAAAATGGGCTTAACGGCAGGCTTATTTACAATGGATAAAAAAGCAATGGGTCGGTTATCCTGCAATCCTTCAGTCGGCGGCTCCGCCAAGGGTCATCTTGTTAAAGAAATAGACGCACTTGGTGGAGTTATGGGGTTGATAGCAGATAGATCGGGAATTCAGTTCCGGATCTTAAACACTTCTAAAGGTCCGGCGGTTTGGGCAACAAGAAGCCAAAACGATAGGGATTTATACTCTGATGAAGCGCTGAAGGTTGTTGAGGAACAACATAACATTTTTATAATTGAAAAAAGCGTAACGGATATTGTAGTTGAGAATAACTCAATAAAGGGAGTTTCTTCAAAAGAAGGTGAGTTTTTCGGAGCAAAAGCAGTCATACTTTGCTCTGGAACCTTTTTAAATGGACTAATGCATACCGGTAAAAATCAGTTCACGGGAGGAAGATTCGGTGAATCTCCTTCAACGGGGATTACGGAATCTTTGGTTAAGGCTGGATTTGAAGCCGGAAGACTAAAAACGGGAACTCCGCCAAGATTGAAAAAGGATTCGATCAATTGGGAAATACTTGAAGAACAACCGGGAGATGAAAAACCCAAACCATATTCTTTTAGAACCGACATAAAGAAGTTCCCCTTTTTACCTCAACTTTCATGTTATTTAACGAAAACAAGTCTTGAGGTACACAAAATTCTTGAAAAAGGATTTGCCGATTCGCCATTATTTACCGGGTTAATAAAGGGAGTGGGTCCCCGGTATTGCCCATCCATTGAAGATAAAATTGTACGGTTTGCCGACAAACCCCACCATCATCTTTTTCTTGAGCCGGAAGGATTAGATTCCGACTTGATTTACTTAAACGGTTTTTCGTCCTCTTTGCCCGAAGAGATTCAAATGGAAGCGCTCTTCAAAATAAAAGGATTGGAAAATGTTGAAATGGTCCGCCCGGGCTATGCAGTCGAATATGATTATTTTCCACCGCACCAGGTTGATTTAACACTCGAAACAAAGCTCGTTTCCGGTCTCTATTTTGCCGGACAAGTAAACGGAACTTCAGGCTATGAAGAAGCGGCGGCTCAGGGACTAATCGCAGGAATTAATGCAGCATTAAAAATCAAAGGCGAGGGGGAGTTTGTTCTAAAACGAAGCGAGGCATACATCGGTGTTTTAATTGATGACCTGGTTACTAAATCAACGGATGAACCGTACAGAATGTTTACTTCACGTGCCGAACACCGGCTTCTTTTAAGGCAGGATAACGCACAAAGGCGATTGTCGGAATATGGTTATCGCTACGGACTTCTTACCCGGGATGAATACAGTTTTTGTGAAAGTGATAAAAAACTGTTTCTGTCGGGAATTGATTTTTGTAATAGGAAAAAAATTACACCGGGACAAATCAATCCATTATTAGAATTAAAAAACTCTCCGCCGATTGAGTTTTCTGACTCAATATCGAAGTTATGTAAGCGTCCGGAAATCAAACTTTCGGAAATCTTAAGTTTGATACCGGGCGATTCAGAGCAGATGGCTTGCGAATTATTAGAAAATTCAGACGTTACGACACAAATAGAGGTCGAAATTAAATATGAAGGATATATTGAAAGACAGCACGATGCCGTGGGGCGTTTAGAGCGGTATGAAAACCACAATATTCCTTTAAATTTGAATTATTTAAAAATAAAAGGTTTATCTACGGAAAGTCGCGAAAAATTAATTAAAATTAAACCACGTTCTATAGGGCAAGCGTCAAGAATCTCGGGGGTTACTCCTTCCGATATTTCTATTTTATTGGTATATTTGAAAAAGTAAATTTAAATTTTTATACAGGTGCTTTATGGCTGATACAAAAGAGCAATATCTGAAGCAAATCACTTCATTTTACTGGGAAAACGGGTATAATCCCGATCTAATCTATATGGAAAGATTAGCCCATTATGCAGAACTTCTGGTTGAAAAAAACGAGGTTCTTAATCTTATTTCAAGAAAAGATATTAATTCAATTATTGAAAACCATATATTCATTTCCGCTTATATTACGAAGTATTTACCCGAAAAATGCACCTCTTTTTTAGATGTCGGAACCGGCGGGGGATTGCCGGGTATTCCTATGGCGATTATGCGTCCCGAACTTAAAGGCGTTTTGGTCGACTCTACCGGCAAGAAGGTTGACGCGGTAAAGGAATTTATCGAAAAATTGCTTCTTGGCAATGTTGTCGCCGAAAATGCAAGGGTTGAAGATGCTGAATTCATTGAAAAGTATAAAGGAAAAGTAGATTTGATTATCAGTAGGGGAACGGTCCCTCTAATAGTTCTTATTCGTTATTCTTTACCTTTGATTACAAACAAAGCCTACTTAATGGCATTAAAAGGGGGAGACCTTACCAAGGAATTTCAGAAAGCGGAAACTAAATATAAGTCTTTTATTAAAAAGGCAACCACTTTTGAACTTCACTATAAACCATCAAATATAAGGAATGTTAAGGAGAAAAAACTCGTGTTTATGGAGCTCGTTAAATGATAACAACTTCGGGAATTAACAAAGAACTATTTAAAGAAATATCAAATCTTACCACCGAACAAAGAAATCCGAAGTCAATGGATATTGATGCCCGGAGTACAGAAGAAATTTTAAGAATTATTAATGATGAAGATAAGCTTGTTCCTCTTGCGGTTGAAAGGGAAATACCCTATATAACTGAAGCAGTAGAAATAATAGTAAACGCATTAAAACATGGTGGAAGACTCTTGTATTTCGGAGCCGGTACCAGCGGAAGACTTGGTGTTGTTGATGCTTCGGAATGCCCACCGACTTTTGGAACGCCGTTCGGTTTAATTGAAGGTTACATTGCTGGTGGAAAAGAAGCAATGTTTCGCGCACAGGAAGGAGCCGAAGACTTTGAAGAAAACGGTGCAAAAGACGTAGTGAAAGCTAATGTTACCGACAAAGATGTTGTGTGTGGAATTGCTGCAAGCAGAAGAACCCCGTATGTGGTTGGAGCAGTAAAAAAAGCAAAAGAACTTGGGGCGAAAACTCTTTTTGTAACTACTACACCGCGAGAATCATTTAATATTGAAGGAGTTGATGTTGCAATTTGTGCTTACATCGGTTCGGAAGTGATAATGGGTTCAACAAGAATGAAGAGCGGAACGGCTCAAAAACTTGTTTTAAATATGCTTACAACCGCTTCAATGGTCAGAATGGGAAAGGTTTACGAAAACATGATGATTGATCTTCAAATGACTAACAAAAAATTAGTCGAAAGATCAAAAAGAATTGTAATGACTATTACAGGACTTTCCTACGAAGATGCAACCGTGTATCTTGAAAAAGCCGGGGGACATGTAAAAACCGCTTTGGTTATGATTAAAGCTAATGTGGACGTTGATGAAGCAAAACGCCGCCTTGTACTTGCGGATGGTTTTGTTAGAAAAGCTATTGAGGGTTCATTTTAGTTTTGTTAAAGTGATTATTTAACTTGAATGCAAATTTGACATTTGTTGTGAACCGGAAAAGAATAAGAAATTATTCGATCCGGTTCTTTTTTTTGTTTAGCCTCTTCCTTGTTGCTCCGCTCTCTCCACAACAAAACGACTTAAAAAATTTCGGTAATGTTTTCGTTGATGTTATTGCTTCTCCGGTTCATTTCGAGGCAAAGGATTGGCAGAGATTTGGCATTACCTCGGGCACCGTTTCTTGTGCATTCTTACTTGATAAAAAAGTCCAAAATTTTTCGTCTGGAATACAAAGCCCGGTACTGGATTTTCTTTTTGCAATAGATAAATACAGCGTTCAAGCGGCTATAGGCGGAGCGGTTGGAACATATATTTACGGTTTATCAATTAAAAATGATAAAACAAGAGAACTCGGTTTGCGGTTGTCCGAGTCGGTTTTTACGACAACAATAATTACTGTTGCTTTAAAATCTCTTTTTGGAAGGAACCGTCCTTCAGTTACTAATGACAATTCCATTTTTGAACCGTTAAATATTACCTGGGAAAAGACATCTTTTCCATCGGGACATACTTCAATAGCATTTGCATTTTCTACAATAATGGCAGAAGAAAACAATTCCGATTTATGGAAAATTCTTTGGTACTCTGCAGCGGTAGTTGTAGGTGGAGCGAGAGTTTATCATAATGATCACTGGCTTTCGGATGTTGCTGCCGGGGGATTGCTCGGATACTTTGTCGGTAGATTTGTAATAAATCATCAATCAAATAAAAACGACAACGCGCCCATTATTCCGCCGCCACATATTTTATCAATCAATATTCCATTCTGAAGATATTAAATTTGATTTATTCGTCCAACGAACCAAATGTTTTTTTTGTTGTAAACCTTTATTAGCTTGCACCACTTGAATAAAAAGATAGAACTATGGATTGGTATATAGAATTTGTAAAATCTCACCCGATACTGTCAGCTGTAATTCAATTTGCTATTCTCGGAACATTCGGAGAAGTGGTTTCAAAATGGATTATAAAAAAGAAGATACACATGCCCTTTACGGCATCCATCACATTGTGGAAAGCAGTGGAATGGTCATTCCTTGCAGTGTGTATTAAGTATGCTTTTGTCGGGTTCACGGGATTTGTAGGGCATCTTGTTGAACATGGTCTTTTACCGGAAATGAATAATGTTGCAAAGGCGTTCGCTATTTCGTCAACAATGAATTTGCAATTCGGATTGTTCCTTGTTATCATGCACAGAATTCTCGACAATGTTGTTGTAAAAGAAAAAAATTGGGATAATATCGATAAAGGACTATTGTCATTGATTTGGTTCTGGATTCCCGCACATACAATTACGTTTATGTTACCGAAAGAGTATCAAATCGGGTTGGCGGCAGTTTGGTCGGTTGTTCTTGGTGTAATACTCGGATACTATAATCGAAAAAAATAAAACTACGAGGAAGCTTCATGGAAATAAAAATCTTATTAATGTTCGGATTGTTTTTCTTTTTATCTGCGGTTGTCGAAGGATTCTCTTCTAACAAGATAAAAGAAATTAAAGAAGGGTTTATTAACGTGCCCGGCGGGAAAATCTGGTATAAAATAGTCGGTGCTGAAAAACCGGGAATACCATTAATTGCAATTCACGGCGGACCGGGAGGAACACATGATTATCTTGAACCACTCGAAAAATTAGCCGATGAACGCCCGGTTATTTTTTATGATCAACTTGGCGGCGGTAAATCGGATAGACCGGCAGATACATCTATCTGGAATGTTGAAAGATTTGTTGAGGAGCTTGCAGTTTTAAGAAAAGAATTAAATCTTGACAGTGTTCATTTACTCGGGCAATCATGGGGGACAACGGTTGCAGCCGAGTATATGCTTACTAAAAAACCGGACGGAGTGATAAGTATAGTTTTTGCAGCACCATGTATTAGCGTAAGCCGGTGGATAAGCGATCAAAAGAACTATCTCGCAAAAATGGATAAGGAGATACAGGATATAATTATTAGAACCGAACAAACGGGAGATTATACCGCAGCCGATTATCAAAGCGCTATGATGCTCTATTATCAAAAACATCTCTGTATGTTTGAAGAATGGCCGGAGTGTCTTCAAAGAACTTTTAGTAATATGGGGGCGGATGTTTATGCTTACATGTGGGGACCCAGCGAATTTACTGTAACGGGAAATCTAAAAGATTTTGAAAGAGCCGAACAATTAAATGAAATTAAAGTGCCGGCACTTTTTACTTGCGGAAGATTTGATGAGGCTTCACCGGGGACAACAGAGTATTATCATAAATCGTTGCCGGGTTCCGAGATTTATATTTTTGAAGAATCTTCTCATTCGCATCATCTTGAAAAAGAGGAAGAGTTTCTTTCTGTTGTAAGAAGTTTTTTACAACGGGTGGAATCAAGGTAATAACCGGCAGTTTTCACTTGAATAAACAAATAGTTTACTGCCGTAATCTTACGGTTGACAAAAGAGCGTGAATAAATAACGTCCTTTCTTCAATCCGTATTATTTGTTAAACTCCAAACATCTTTTTACAGAAACATATCCGTTTTTTGCAAAAACTTCTATGGCGGTTTTAGCTTCTACGGGAAGCCCTCCGGCTGCAGGCACAACCCATCCACCCGATTCCAAATAGTATGGTTTATCGTAAATAAAAACGACAATTCCGAAATGCCCGCTTCGCCCTACAATATCTCCTGGTTGAAGTAGTCTTATTTGTTCGTCGCTTGCTGAAGAACCTTTTTCTACTCTAAAAACTTCTTTGCCGAGTAAAGCCATCTCTTCCGTATCAAGCCTGAAATTGTTTGATGTTCCCTCTCTTCCGCCAGTATCTTTGAAGGAATGTTCTTTACAATACAACCCGAATCCTTTGGATGAAAAAAGAGCGGACTTTGCATCAATAAGATTGAAATAAACAGCAAGCTCGTAAGGGAGAGCGGTAAAGCCGGAACAGTCTAATCCGTATTTGAATCCATGTCTTACGCCTTCAAATTGCGGGTCGTCAAGATCCAAAATATCTCCGCCCCACCTATAAAAATCTTTACCGAAATATTTTTGGAATATCTCAAACCCGAAGATTGCAAGTTCATTTACAATTTCATGCGGCGGAAGCTGCTCTAATCTATCTCTATGTTTTTCAATTTCGGGGGCGATAACCTCGTCAAGAAATGATTTGTTGCCGGTAACAAACCCGCTGAACTCTTTTTCACCTTTAATAATGGTGGTATTCTCTGCGGGAACGTCTTTGTTGTATTTTTCAAGGAGCGCCGTAGTTGGCGTGGTTATGTTTAAATTTCTTTTAAATGATTGGAAATTTATCTTTGCTTCTTCAGGAATTTTACTTCCGGAACAGGAAATAAAAATAAAGCTAACCATAGCAGCGAAAGAAAAAACTAAAAAGTATGTTCTGTATTTGTTCATAACCAATACTCCATTTATGTCAATTAATACCCAAGCCCCAACTATTTACTTAAAAGGTAATCGGCGATTTTACCGAGGTCTTTTATATCTTTATTGTTATATGGCGGCATAACAGAGCGATACGTCTCTTTGAAGGCTTTGAATCTATCGGAATCCATAAACGAATTAGGATTACGAAGATAATTGATTAGGTTATCTCTGTCGTAATATTGCGAAAGATTAATCAATGCCGGAGCAGTCGCCGTTCCGTTATAATCGTTACCATGACAAGTATTACACCCGAAACTTTGCATCAACAAAGCCCCTTCCGGCTCCGATGATTGTTTTTCTTCTTGAACTTGGGAAGGATGGTTTTCAGGAAACGGATGACGCATCTCTTCTTTTTTCGTTAATCTTTGAAGAAAGAAGAGAATGACAAAAAGAAGTAAAAAAATAGCAACCCAGATTTGTGTTTTTGTCATATTATACCCTATCTATAAAACTTTTTAATCGCTTTCGATTACAGTGTCGTAATAAGTCTTGAATGATTTTACTGAATTGAAAATTGCTTCGGCAATATCATACTGCCCGCGGGTGCTTTTCAAATAGTCGGCATCGCTCTTGTTTGAAAGAAACCCGGCTTCAACAAGTACCGAGGGCATTGACGCACCGACAAGCACATAAAATCCAGCCTGTTTAACACCGCGGGAATTAATTTTAAGATTCTGCCTTACGTGGTTATCAAGCAATCCCGCAAACTTTTCCGAGTATTTCATGTAAGATGAATGTGCCATGCTGACAAGAATAAAATTTTCATCCGTAAGTTTTTCGTACCTATTCGGATTATCTTCCAGTTGAATAACGCCGTTTTCAAACTCTGCTATTGCTATGGCTTCATCCGTTCTACCCGGTCTTAACAAATAGACTTCAAACCCGTTTGGAGTAGAGTTCTTTTTGGGTGCCGAATTACAATGTATAGAAATAAAAAGTTTACCGTTGTTTTCGTTTGCAATTTTTCCGCGTTTGTACAGTTCAATAAAAGTATCATCTTTTCTTGTATAAACAACTTTAACGTCTTTTAAGTTTTCTTTTATCAATTCTCCCAGTTTTAATGCAATTGCAAGATTGATATCTTTCTCAATAGCATTACCTACGCCGATAGCCCCGTAATCTTTCCCGCCGTGCCCGGGGTCTATTACAACAACATCAAAAATCCATCTATCTTTTTTAGCGTCTGCCTTTGAATCTTTTCGCTCAAATTTTTTATTGTGGATGGAAACAAGAATATCTTTTCCTCCATCATTTATTAAATCATATGTCGCATAGTCTTTTTTTAAGGCAATGTTCAGAACGGTGCCGAGAGAAGCTGTACTTACGTCAACTCCCTGTACAAGCCCTTTGGGAGAAGTTCTTTGAATTTTATTTTGATCAAGCCCGGAATTAGTAAAAAGAATTCGTAAAGTATCGTTTCTAATTTGATGTTCAATCTTACTTACTTTTTTGTCAGGTTTTATAGTAATTAAGGTTCCGTTCGCCTTCTCATCAATTGTAATCTTTACGTCAACCGGGGGAAATGCCGGCGTGGGCGGAGTTTCGGTTTTTGTTTCCGGTTTGATTATCGGAACATCCACCGAGGGCTTCTCTGTTTTTGTAATATAACCTGTTGATGCGGAGAAATTAATTCTCTTCTCAAAACACTTTTCAAGTAGAATTGAAGAATAATGAAGCGGGATAAAAACTTCTCCTTTTAGTGATAAAGTTGTAAGCGGAAGCTGGTATGTTTCGGTTTCATTACCTCTTCTTGAAGCAAGCACTACAAAAGGATTTTTTGCGGTGATTTTTAAGATGTAAGAATTAAACTTCATCTCAATTTTTTTATTAGAGGGGTTATAAAAATGGTTTACTCCGAATGTTTGTGCCAGCTCATTAACCGATACAAATGCAATGTTCCCCTTGTAATAGGCGGATAGTTTCTTTTGCTGATTGCCAATTGCAATATCAATCTCGCGGTATTCTTGCGAATAAAGGTTAACCAGAAAAAACAAGGAAAGAAAAAGTAATCGTATCATAATCAACCTAAAAACGGGAACATAAACCCGGATTTCTTTTTGTAGTTATCAAATTTTTCGCCAAAGTATTTTTTAAGCAGTTTGTCTTCAAAAAATCCTCTTTTGATTAAAAACGGAATTTCAATTATTGCAAGGATCAACACGACGTAACTTAACGTAGCGAATGCCGCCGCAACATCAACAAGTATCTGTGCGGCATACTGCGGATGACGAATATATTTGTAAGGTCCGGTAGTAATTAGCGAGTGTTTTTTAAAAATAACAACATCCTGCGAATAGTTATCGCCGAGTGATTTATAAACCCAAATTTGAACCCACGAAAAAATCACATAAACAGCAAAGGCTAATAGTCGAAGCAGATTATTGTCGGTTTTATATTCAAGTGTTCCGATTTGAAAGACAGCAATTATCAAAGCGATTAAAGAAATCGTTGCCAGTGTATTTGGGAGCTGCTGCAGGTAACTCTTCGGTTTTTCACGGTGTTCGGCAACAACGGATTTAAATCCCTTTTTTGCCGCAGGTATATTTGCACCGAATACAGCAATTATATTTATTCCGATAAGTATATTAATTGGATCCATATATGTATAAAAAATTTTTCAAATATACACAAAATTGGGTTTAGTGTGAAAAGTATTTTTTGCAAAAAATCGAGAGTGTTAAAACCGTTTGAAAATATCAGTGTATTATTGCATAGTTTAACTACGTGATAAATTTTTAATTCTTCTTCAAATGAGTTCTTTTGTTTAAAATAATTTTAATCGCCGGACCACTAATAATTGAGCTTAAAACAACAAGTACAATAACGGCTTCAAAAATTTCTGCGTTTATTAAGTTAAGCTTCAAAGCAAAAATAGCAAGAATTATCTCAAGAACTCCTCTGCTGTTCAAAGCAAAAGCCGCAGCCAAAGATTCTGCCGATGAAAACCCGCCCCATCTTGCCCCAATTCCCGCCCCAACGATTTTTCCAATGAACCCGAGTCCGACAACAATTAAAACTATCATCAAATCAAAAGATTGAATAAAGTTAAAATGTAAACCGATGTTTACGAAAAACAACGGCGCAAAAATGTGAGTGATAAACTGTTGAATAATTTCTCTTGTTCTGGCTTCAAGATGAACCGAATCACCAATGGCAACCCCTACAATAAAAGCACCCAGAATTGAATGCACACCCAACTTCTCTGTTATTATCGAACCTGCCAGTCCAAATGTGATTATAAATCCAAGTATCCCTCCCGGCCAGGAAAAATTATTTTGAATCCAAAAGACAGCTTTACTTATAATTCTTCTTAATACGAAAATCATAAGGAAAGAGAATAGAAGAATTAAAGGTATTGCAATTATTAATGGAGGACCGGCTTTTTGTGATTCTGCAACACTAAGTAAGATTGAAAAACCAATCCAACCCAGTAAATCATTGAACATTGCAGAAGCAATTATCATCATACCGAGGTTAGATTTAAAAATGCCCAGATCGAGTAGTGTTCTTGCAATAATCGGAAGCGCTGATATTGAAAATGCCATTCCGAGGAAAAGTGAGAAAAGTAATTGATTTGAACCGGACAAATTAAATATAGGTGTAAGGAGATAGCCACCGAGAAATCCGAGAATAAATGGAATCAACATACTTAAAAAAGTAGTTTTAATTGCCGCTCTTCCGAATTTAATTAAAACGCTTAAGTCGACCTCCAACCCGACTGCAAGTAACAGAAAGATAATCGATAGAGTTGTTAATCCGTCAATAGAATAGCTAACGGGTCCGCTACTCGGGAATATCCAATCAAACGTTTCCGGCGATAAAACCCCGAATAGAGTTGGACCGAGTAAAATCCCGGCAATTATTTCTCCAACAACAGCTGCTTGTTTTATCTTTCGAAACAATTCTCCGAACAATTTACCTGCGAACAACATCAAACCAATAGCAAGTAAAAACTGCAATAATTGTTCTGATGAAAGAGCCGTCATTAGTTTATCCCTGGTTTAACAATCAATATTGAGCAAGGCAACTGCTCAAAAACATATTCAATATCATGCTGAAATAGCCTGTCAAAAAATTTTAATTTTCTTCTGGGAGCGGTTACAACAAAAAGGTCGCCGCCGGCATCTTTGACAAAATTTTTCGCAACCCACCCTTCTTTACCGTATAGGGATTCGGTTGATACTTTTATCCCGGTTAGTTTCAATTCTTTAACAAGAATTTCAATTTTTTCTTTCTCTTCTTCCCGCCACCTTCTACGAGAAAGCTCCGTCTCTTCGGTTGAACCGGAATCATAAACGGTTATCGCAAGTCCGGGAACCTGGAATTCTCTTATCAATACTAATTCATCAGCGTTTTCGGATTTTGCAAGCTGGTACGCTTTCAAGATAGTAAGTTCACATTCGGGTGTGAAGTCAACGGAGACACAAATCTTCTTATATCCAGTTGGTTTTGAAGAAGGGTTAACAAGAATCAAAACGGAACAAGGGGCTTCACGCATTAGTTTTCTTGCAACCGAGCCGATATAATAAGTGATAATGCTCTCTTTTTCCAATGCCCCGGCAACAAGAAGGTCAATCTCTTTTTCTGCACATTTGCGAATAATTGCTTTTGCAGGATCACCGTTTTCCCATTCTATAATTACTTTTAGAACGTCAATTCCTACAGATGTAATTAATTCTTTAAGTTTTTTTTCGGTATCCGGATTTCGTTCGCCGACGTGAATTAAAACCAATTCGGCATCGAAAAGCAAAGACAATCTTTTTGCTTCGATAAGCAGTGATTTCCCGGTTGGGGAAAAAGTAATTGCCAGCCCGATTCTCTTAAAAGGTGCGTTCATAATCATCTTATCCGGTTAGAATATTTTTCGATTATTAAAAAAGATTTACACAAATAAGCTAATCATTTAACAAGATTTACGCAAGAAAAAGTGTAACCAGTTATATCGTGCTGCTAAAAAACCTATTCGCTCTTTTCAAGAAGAACGATGTTTTCAATATGATACGTGTGCGGGAACATATCCACCGGCTGCATTTTAACAAGCTTATAACCGGATGCCGTTAATAGAGCAACATCGCGAGCCTGGGTAGCCGGGTTACAGCTAACGTAGACTATTTTCTTCGGGTTTAATTCGATTATATCGTCAACGGTTCTTTGATGCATTCCGCTGCGTGGAGGATCTGTAATTATAACATCCGGTAGAGGAAGCCCCCCTTCTCTTACTAAGGGAAGAATTGAATTATACAGGTCTGCCCGGAAAAAATGTACGTTTTCAATTTTGTTGATTTCACAATTTGTTTCTGCATCTGAAATTGCCGAAGCAACTGATTCAAATCCGAAAACCGAGTTAGCTTTTCCTGAGACAAAGATAGAAATTGTTCCGGCTCCACAGAACAAATCGTAAACGGTTTCGCTCCCGGTTAAGCCACAGAATTCAAGAGTCTTTTTATATAGATTTTCAGCCTGTAAAGTATTGGTTTGAAAAAAAGAGTTTGCACTAATTCTAAATTTATTATCGCCGATGAGATCGTAAATAAATCCGGAACCGTGAAATACTTTTTCATAATCACCGAGTGCAATGGAGGCTTTTTTTAGATTGATATTGTTTATTATTGTTGTAACCGCGGGTACTCTTTTCAGTAGTTCGGATGAGTACTCGCCTATTAGTTTTTCATCTTCAGACGAGGTTACAAGATTCACCATCAAATCGTTTGTGTGAAATGAAAACCGGATTACAAGATTACGTAAAAATCCCGTGTGTGTTTTAGTTGAGTAAATCGGAACATTCCTTGATTTAAAAAAGTCGCGTGTAAAATTGAGAATCCCGGTTCCAATTACAGGTTGAATAAAACATTCGTTTATATCAAGTACTTTGTCAAACATATTGGGGATGTGCAAACCGAGTGCGAAATTGCGGTCAACTATTTCCGGGTTATTGATTTCACTTTCAACAAGCCATCGTTTATCGGCGAAAGAGAAATCCATTTTGTTTCGGTAGTGAAACACATTTTCCGACTTTATAATTGTGTCGACATTCAGTTCCTTGAATCCTCCGAGTCTTTCAAATGTTTCAACAACCTGCTCTTGTTTAAATTTAACCTGACCATCGTAGTTCATATCCTGTTGTTTGCATCCCCCGCAAGTACTGAAGTATTTACACAAAGGTTTTGTTCTTAAAGGGGAAGGCGAAACTATTTCTTCAATTACGGCTTCAGCAAAAGACTTTTTCTTTTTAACAATTCTTGCTTTTACCTTATCACCGGGGTAAGCATGATTGACAAAAACAACAAAAGTTTTATCGGGAAACTCAACATTATCTTCAAGCAAAATCTTGGAAATTCCCTTCCCTTCAAAAGCATATTTCTCGATATTCAAATCAACTATTTCGCCTTTTTTCAATTCATTTCCTTTCTTAATAAAAGAGCATGGAAGCCGATATGTTTCAGTCCGCCGAGTTTCAAATAAATATTTATTTCATGGTTTAGCCTATCGAATAGTTTTCTCTGGTAATGAATTTCTTCTTCTGTTAGCTCGGATTTCATGCTAAGAAAAAGCGATTGGTAAATCTCGTAAAATTCTTTTAGTGTTTGGGATAAGTCTGCCTGTTTAACAATATTGAATCCTGCAGATGTGTAGAAATCATTTACCTGTTTGATAAAAATACCGTCTACACCGGTTCTATTCCAAAGGTCTGTAATAAACCGTGGGAGTTCCTCATCGGTTTTAATCAACTCTCCGCAGCAGAAAACCCCGTATGGCTTTAAAATGCGAAAAATCTCTTTTGTTATTTTCTTCCTATTTTTAATTGAGATTGAGCCTTGAGCATAAACAATATCGAACATATCATCCTTGAAATCGGTGTTTTCATATTCCATCATTCGTGTGATTACGGATTTGTTTTTACCAAGGTTGATTCTCGATAAAGTCAGCGACTCGTGGTTGTGATTAATTAGGAATACTCTGGAGTTTGAACTGTTTGCAAGCTCCGAGGCGACATATTCCGAATGGCTACCTATAACAAGGATGTTTCCATTGGTAAATTCAATATTCTTTTTAAGAAAAGAGAATTGCTCCATTAATCCAGGAAGCAATATTTTCGGCTTTTTGATTTTTTGATTCATTTAAAAATCTGTTTACTTAGTTAGTATTCTATTGAAGAAAAACTTTAATAGAAGGGGTTAAAAACTATTACTTAATTCCAGAGCTGCTTTTTTTGTATTTTTCTCCCGTTTCAAAAAGAAACGACATCTGGGATTCCTTTTTCTGTTTGTTCAAATTTAATTCATTATTCAGACGCATAGAAGATTGTTCCCAATAATTCTTATTAACCTCGAATCCGACAAACTGTCTCTTTAAGCTTTTAGCGGCAACCGCAGTCGTTCCGCTTCCCATAAATGGATCAAGCACTATTTGGTTTTCTTTGGTTGTAAGCTTAATTAAAAACTCAATTAAATCTAACGGTTTTTGAGCTTCGTGAATTTTTATTTCCTCTTTTCGAAATCCAAACTCTAACAGATTGGTCGGGCTGGAACCATTAATTTTGCATTCATCAATATTTATTGCTCCCACTTGATTCTTAAGGATATTATCGGTTATCGTGATTTTATATGGCTTAAAAAACCACGCTATCGGTTCATAAATCGGGGCAAGGTTTCCAAGTCGCCAGCCTTCCCACTCGTTTAATTCTTTCTCGAGCCCCCTGTTTTTCAAAACAATATTGAGTCTTTGAGCTCTATGATGGGCAAAAGGTTTTTTCCAGGCTAAAACATCTTTTAGTAAAAAGCCGTTTTCTTCAAAAGCATTTGTAACACGATGCAAGGTCCGCCGGGCGCCGAATACAAATGCAGAAGCCCCCTCTTTCATTAATGGATAAATCAGTTTTACCCATTTACCGCACCACTCTTCATACTCTTTTCCAATATTTTTATCGGCAGAACTCCATCCATTAATCGGCTTGCCCCGCCGTTTAAATCCCGATTTTCCTATCTGTGCCGGAGAGGTGCCTAACAATGCCGAGTTTGTGTTTTTATGTAAAACATCCCAGTCATCCAGGCAGATACCGTAAGGAATGTCAGAGAGAAAAAGATCTATCGAATCTGTTTCCATGCTCGATAAATGATTAAGGCAATCATCGTTTGTAATTTTATTTAAATACGAATCATTCATACCGGTAGTTGTATTTTAATTGCTTTTTGAATTGTTTTAATCTTTGTTTCTATTTTCTCTGCTTTTATTAGCAAATCAATTGCTTCTTTTCTGGATAGACCATTGAACTCTTTGATTTTGTTCTGCCAGTATTCAATTCCTTCTTTCCCGATTTCTCCAGTCCTTTCCACCTCCATTAGTTTATACTTATTTAAGTCGGTAGTAGTTTGGTTAACAGCATTACATACGTTTTCGTCAAGATGTTTCCAATAATATGCCGAATTACTAAATAGTGATTGTTCCCCGTATTTTTTTAATTTATTGCCCGATTCCCAAATTGCTTGCAAACTCTGACCATTATAAAACTCAAGTAGAAACATTAAGTGTGTATATGAAAATAGAGTAACATTTTTGTCAATTGCCTGGGTGTAGATTTGACTTGAGCGGGTTGGATACTGCGATAGCGGGGCAACAAGAAGAGCATAGTTGTTTTTCTTCCTCCAACTGTCAAGAGCATTTACTTTGAAGTCTTTTTGATTCTTTGCCGTTCTGCTCAACCTGAAGGTTTTAGCATCTCCCACCATTGAATACACCGCGGTTTTACCAATTACATCGGCAGAGTTACCCCTTGCTCCCAGGACTTCAGATTCTATACCGAGATAGTTAAGCGATTTTGCAAGAATAATATCAGAGAACTTTGCCCACAATTTTTCTTCAGAGCTGTCATGATCAAACATTTCAGGAAGAATTCCGCACTCTATGATGCCACGGGTGAACGTCTTTCTTGATATTTTTAAGACTCTTTTCTCCAGTCTCTCAAAAGCATCTTTTTCTTTTGCAATTTGAAAAATAAAATTGATTGCCTCTTGTCTCATTTTTACCGTAGCTTTAAGGATTATTGCGTAATGGTTACAATTTAAATTTGTTGTAAAATTCCATACAAATTTACATATATCTAATCTTAAAAACTATTCAAACATCAAGTCGAGAGTAGTTGGTCTTTGATTGATTTTTTATGTTTGTTTAAATAACAGAAATGTTTTCTATAAAGCAGTTGAAGCTGTCGGTTTAAACTTGGCTAATAAAAATCCTCCGGGTTTATATTGTTGAGTACAATTAAACCCGGAGAATCACTGGTGGCTCTATTTCATCATAATCATTTTGATTGTCTGAAAGTGCTTGCCAGCTTTAATGGTGCAAAGATAAATTCCGCTTGAAACAGTTGAACCGCCGTTGTTCTTACCATTCCAGCTAACCGTGTAAGTCCCGGCATTCAAATTGTTTTCTACAAGTTTGGCAACCTCTTTACCGGCTATGTCGTAAACCGTAACTTCGGTGTACTCTTCCTTCGGAAGTGCAAATTTAATTGTCGTAGAGGGATTAAAAGGATTCGGGTAGTTCGGATAAAGAACAAAATCCTTTGGTACAACGTTTTCAATCTCAGCAATTGATGTTGCGGTTTGAATCGTTGCCCTCATAAAATATGTTTCGGTCCATTGCGACCACGCGCTTCCTCCGAAATCCCACGCTCTTCCATTGTTCACCGGGTCATATCCAAAAATCGGTTTACCGTTTCCGTCATATTTAATTCCGACAAAGAAATCACCGTTGACCGTGATGCTATAGGATGTTAAATCAGTTGCATCCCAGCCGCTGATTGTTGATGCGGTTTTACCCGGAATTGTAACATAGTTGTTTCCCGGTTGTCCGCCGTTGTTTTGAAGTATAACGGGGATATAAGTATTTATTCCGTTGTTTGAGCCTGTAAAATAAATGCTCATTTCAATAACATTTGCATTTGTAAAAGTCGGGGTCATTCTGTTTACGGAACTTTGCCCGGCATTATTCCAGTAATAACCTGAAGTTGGAGTGCCGTCATCATATCCGAGAGTAGCCGTAACGATTGAACTCCCTCCCGATAAGGAAGCAGAGTACATGCTTCTACCGTGTGTAGCCGCAAATATTTTGTTATCGGATGAACGATAATCAAGATCCATTACTACTACATTTGCCAATCCATCATTATCTTTCGTCCAGTTGGTTCCATCATTTGTGCTTGTGAAGATACCAAGATCGGTACCGACGATTAAATGTGAAGTATTTGCCGGATTAACCACTATGGCGTGAACGGGAATATTCGGCAGGTTTGAAGAAATATTACTCCAGTTTTGTCCGTAGTTGGTTGTTTTGAACACTTTTTGTCCCGAAGTAAACCCAGAAAATGTAGCATATGCAATTCCGGGATTTGTAGGATTTGTTGTTATTCTTGTACAATACGCATTTGGCAAACCAGAATTTCTCAACGCCCAATTGGTTCCACCGTTCGTAGTAACTTGAATTCGCCCGTTACTGCAACCGGCATAAATAACATTGGAGTTTCCTTTTGCAACTATAACTGTAGAAATAGATGCTCCATTATCACCCGCTCCATCGCCGGTTAAATCGCCGCTAATTGCAGTCCAACTTGAAGCGCCATTAGTTGTACGCCAAACCCTGTAGGTTCCACCGACAATAGTGTTTGAATTATTAGGGTCCATCGAAAACGGTGAAACAAACAGAGTTCTATCAGTTGTACCATCCCAGGTTCCTGGACCGGATGGAATTCCATTCATAGCTTTAAAGAAAGATGAACCGGCATTCGTTGATTTGAAAAATGCAAAATTTACATACTCCATATAAATGTTTTGGGGATTGGTAAAATCAACTTCGGTAGCTCCACCGTCTCCTCCAAGAACTTCAAACCAGTTTGTTCCCCCGGTTGATTTTAAGGTACCATTGTCCTGCGTTCCTCCGTAATAAACAGAAGATGAAGGATGAACAGCGCCATAGTAAAACTGGGTTATGAAGAGATTATTATTTAATGAAGTCCAGGTGTCTCCCTTGTTGGTTGATTTGAAAATGCCCCCATCGGTTCCGAGAAAAATCGTGTTGGAATTTGCAGGGTCAAAAGCAATAGCATGGTGATCTGCGTGAACATATGGAGGAGCGCCTGATTGTGAATACCAGTTTGATTTTTGAGTCCAGTTACTTCCGCCATTTGTAGATCTCCAGAAATCTATTCCGCCCGCATATACGGTGTTCGGATTTGTGGGATCAACTTCAAGAATATTATTGTACCAAGCTTGTGCCCCGGTATAAGTAGAAGCACCCGAATAACTCGGTCCCGCAATGGCAGTATTAAACCAGTTTATTCCACCGTTAGTAGTAATGCCCATTGTCCCCGTACCATTCGTTTGTAAATCCATGAATGAACAGTATGC
>DAIRET010000011.1:0-30071 GCA_036795455.1 Ignavibacteriaceae bacterium | reverse complement strand
AAATACAGTGATAACGATTTTGATAATATGGCTGTACTAATAAAGAATTACGAACATAACTGGCTGCTCGATTATTTAATAGAAGATTTCGCGGAGGATATTTCAGTTACAGTAGTTCACCAGATTAATATTAATTATTTACCTGTATTTGCTAAGTTGTATGAACACTTTTTAATTAGTGGTAACGATTCAAAAACTAAAAAAATAAAATCTCTTGCACTGCATGTTGCAGAAAAAGGAAAAGGTATGGACCTCTTTAATAAACTGTTTGAAAAAGAATAACCGATAAGAATTTGAATCTCTTTAAGTTAAAATATACCGGGAAAAGCGACGAGGAATTAATGACGCTTATCCAGGCAAAGAAGGAACATGCTCTTGAAGAGTTATATAAAAGGTATTCACCTAAAATGAACCTCTACTTCTGCCGGATGTTTTACGGCGATTATGAAAAAGGGAAAGATTTCACTCATGATTTGTTCCTTAAAGTGATAGAGAAAGCTTCATATTTCAATACGGGTATGAATTTCTCGACATGGCTTTACACGTTGGCTTCAAACATGTGCAAAAATGAATTTAAAAAGGAACGTATTAGAAACGATACATCCTTTCCTTCACAAAGCAGCAATTTTCAAGAAGACTACGAAAGACAGATTGACATGCAATCATTTAATGAAGAATTATATATTGCACTTAAAGAGATTGACTACGAACATAAGACAGCATTTTTACTTCGCTACGGTTCGGAGCTGTCAATTAAAGAAATTGCATGTATCCTCGACTGCCCTGAAGGGACAGTGAAATCAAGGCTGTATTACACAATAAAGTATCTGTCAAAAAAACTAACTATTTATAAACAGAGTTGAGATGAGTATGAATCATGATTTATTCAATATCTTACCGGGATTAGAAAACCTACTACGAAAAAAAAGTTTTGTCGAATTAGATCAAACCGAACTGGATTCCGTTTTACAGTATTTGTCAGAAGATGAATACGAGGAATTACGAACCACATTACATACAGTCGAGGATTGTTTTCGTTCGGAAGAAAAGAGTATAAAGCCTTCAATTCGTCTTAACCCCGCTTTAACGGGTGCACTACTTACGAAAGACAAAAAAAACAACCTATTAAGCCAATACCCGGTATTGAACATATTAAAAAAACCGATCCCCGCATACCAGGTTGTATTACTGATGACACTGTTTTTTATTATTGTTATTTTTTATAGAATGGAAGATAAAAATTTTAATCAACCTGTACCAGTTGCCGATAATAAATTTGAAGAAGAAAAAATAGTGGAAACCGATACCGGAGAAAATTCACCTCCTGAAGCTCAACACCTAACGGCTACTGCACAAAAAAAATCGAAAAAGAGACATAATTATATTGGTCTCAAAGAAAAGGAAAATAATCTGCCGGATATGAACATTATCGAAAAAGAAAACAGGAAAATGGTTTTAAATAATATTGAAATTACATCTTTTCAGAAGAAAGGGAAAAACATCTCGGCAGAACCTAATTTGATTAAGTTTCTTGTAACTGCTAATTAAATTTTAAAGACGTATTTGAATTCAAGAGCATTTTTTAACTCAATATTAATCCCGGTTCATTGAAATCTTATGAAATAATAGTTATTTTTGAACACAAAAATTAATTTCATTAGAAAAGAACGGAGTAAAAAATGATAGAAAAAATTAAAGAATACCTCGGAAGCGAAGCCGATAGTCTGTTGACTTACAAGGCTAAATTTCCGAAAGAAAAATTACATCTGCCGGGACCCGATTTCGTAGACAGAATTTTCAATCCTTCCGATAGAAATATCAATGTATTGAAAAACCTTCAATGGATGTACAGTACAGGCAGATTGGCAGGCACCGGTTATTTATCAATCCTTCCGGTTGACCAGGGAATCGAGCATTCAGCAGGTGCTTCATTCGCTAAAAATCCCGACTACTTCGATCCCGAAAACATAGTTAAACTTGCTATTGAAGGGGGATGCAACGCAGTTGCTTCTACTCTCGGTGTGCTTGGTTTCGTATCAAGAAAATATGCACATAAAATTCCGTTCATACTGAAAATCAATCACAACGAACTTCTTACATACCCGAATAAATTCGACCAGATAATGTTTGCCGGAATTGAACAAGCATGGGATATGGGAGCCGCTGCAGTCGGTGCAACAATTTATTTCGGCAGTGATGAAAGTTCACGCCAGATAATTGAAGTAAGCGAAGCATTCCAGTACGCACACGAACTCGGTCTTGCAACTATACTTTGGTGCTATTTAAGAAACCCGCAATTCAAAAAAGATAAAGATTATCACGTTTCTGCGGACTTGACCGGGCAGGCAAATCACCTCGGCGTTACAATCCAAGCCGACATTATCAAACAAAAATTGCCTGAAAATAACGGCGGCTATCCCGCTTTGAATATGGGTAATTCTTCATACGGTAAAATCGATAAAAGAGTTTATACCGAAATGACAAGCGAAAACTTAATCGATTTAACACGCTACCAGGTAATTAATAATTATATGGGACGCGCAGGATTAATCAACAGCGGCGGTGCTTCAGGCGAAAACGATTTTGCAGAAGCAGCAAAAACTGCAGTTATTAACAAGCGTGCCGGCGGTATGGGATTGATCTCCGGTAGAAAAGCATTCCAGAGACCGCTTGCAGAAGGTGTTAAACTTTTGAATACTATTCAAGACGTTTACCTTTGCAATGACGTTACAATCGCTTAATTAAAAAAATCTTTAGGCTGTTTCTTTTAAAGGGACAGCCTTTTTCTTTTTAAACCAATGTGGAACATTTTGTTACTCTTTGCATCTAACCCGGTAATCTATGTTGAAGATGATTATAAACTGAAAGGGAAATTATATGCCGTTTGATCAGAATAAATTTACAGTAAAAGCACAAGAATCAATTCAAAATGCTATTGAAATTGCTCAGAATTATAACAACCAGGTACTTGAACCGGAACATTTTCTTGCTTCATTAATCCAGGAAAAAGGGAGTGTGGCGGAAGTTGTAATTCAGAAATGCGGCGCTAATGTTGATAGAATTAGGATTAAAATAAATGAACTGCTTGAAAGACTGCCGAAAGTATCGGGTGCGGGTATAGGGAATCAACAAATGTCCCAACAAGTCGCAAAATTACTGGACAACTCATTCAGCGAAGCAAAAAATTTGAAGGATGAATTTATATCTACCGAGCATATCCTTCTTGCATTATCATCCGACCAGGGAAAAGCGGGACAACTGCTCCGTGATAACGGTGTTAGTAAAGATTCTATTCTTCTTGCTCTAAAAGATGTACGCGGCACACAAAGAGTAACAAGCCAGAATGCAGAAGATACTTACCAGGCATTAAAAAAATTCGGAAGAAACCTGAATGACCTTGCTAAACAGGGAAAGCTCGATCCTGTTATCGGAAGGGATGAAGAAATCCGCCGAGTTCTGCAAGTACTTTCAAGAAGAACAAAAAATAATCCCGTATTGATTGGTGAACCGGGAGTAGGAAAAACCGCAATTGCGGAAGGACTTGCACATAGAATCATTTCGGGCGATGTACCGGAAAATCTTAAAACGAAAAACATTGTTGCCCTTGATATGGGAACTTTAATAGCCGGGACTCAATACAGGGGACAATTTGAAGATAGAATTAAATCAGTTTTACGTGAAGTACAAAGTTCAAACGGAGAAATTATTCTTTTTATCGATGAACTTCATACACTTGTGGGAGCCGGGGCTGCGGAAGGTGCTGTTGACGCTGCAAACATTTTAAAGCCTGCTCTTGCAAGGGGAGAACTTCATTGCATCGGGGCTACAACATTAAACGAATATAAAAAATATATTGAAAAAGATGCCGCACTCGAAAGAAGATTTCAACCGGTAATAATTGAACAGCCTTCGGAAGAAGATGCAATTTCAATTTTAAGAGGATTGAAAGAGCGGTACGAGGTCCATCACGGGGTTAGAATTACTGACAGTGCTATTGTTGCTGCTGTTCAGCTTTCCAACCGGTATATCTCTGATAGATTTCTTCCCGATAAAGCAATTGACCTTGTTGATGAAGCTGCTTCGAAACTCCGGATTGAAATTAACTCAATGCCGGAAGAACTTGATTCTGTTGAAAGAAAAATTAAACAACTTGAGATTGAACGGGAAGCATTGAAACGGGAAAAGGACGAAGCATCAAATAAACGTTTGGAAGAATTGCAATCCGAACTTGCCGAATTGAATGGAGATCGGGATAATTTAAAACTCCACTGGGATTCGGAGAAAACGAAAATCCAATCAATCCGTAGTATAAAAAGTGAAATTGAAAATCTTAAGCAGGAAGCGGAACGGTACGAAAGAGAAGGCGACTTCGGAAGAGTTGCGGAAATCCGTTATGGAAAAATATCATCTCTTGAAAAACTGCTTCAAAAAGAAACCGCAGAGCTCGCTCAAATTCAAAAAGAGCAGAAGATGCTTAAAGAAGAAGTTGATGCGGAAGATATTGCCGAAATTGTTGCAAAGTGGACAGGCATACCGGTAAGTAAAATGCTCGAAAGTGAAAGAGCAAAACTTCTCCGTCTTGAAGATGAACTTCATAAAAGAGTAGTGGGACAGGATGATGCCGTAATTGCTGTTGCAAATGCAATCAGACGCTCCCGCGCCGGACTGCAGGATGCAAACCGTCCAATCGGCTCGTTTATTTTTATGGGAACTACCGGTGTAGGAAAAACCGAACTTGCAAGAGCATTGGCGGTTTTCCTTTTTGATGATGAAAAGGCGATGATAAGAATCGATATGAGCGAATACATGGAGAAGTTTTCCGTATCAAGACTGATCGGAGCTCCTCCCGGCTATGTCGGTTACGAAGAAGGAGGACAACTAACCGAAGCTGTTAGACGGCATCCTTATGCAGTTGTACTACTTGATGAAATTGAAAAAGCTCACCCGGATGTTTTTAATGTGTTGCTTCAGGTTCTTGAGGACGGAAGATTAACGGATAACCAGGGAAGAACCGTCAACTTTAAAAATAGTATAATTATAATGACTTCAAATCTCGGCTCGCATATTATTCAAGAATATATGGGACGTGTTACGGAAGTTAACATCAACGAGATAATGGGTGAACTGCGTGTCCAGTTAAGCGATTTGCTGCGTAAAACAATACGCCCCGAATTTCTAAATAGGATTGATGACGTTGTTCTATTCAAGCCGCTTTCAAAAAAAGAATTACGCCAGATTGTCAATATTCAAATCAATACGGTTGTAGAAATGCTTGCTGCAAAAGAGATAACAATTATTGTCCCTGATGAAGTTAAAGATTGGTTAGCTGATATTGGTTACGATTCTACTTACGGTGCAAGACCCTTGAAACGCACAATACAACGATATTTGATAAACCCATTATCGCAGGCTTTACTGATGGAAAAGTTTAGCAAGGGTGATACTATTCGAGTTGAAATCGGTGAAAAAGGGATGTTGGTTTTTAGTATGGCGGCTGACTAAAAAGCATTTTTTGTGATGTTTTAGTTTTTTTTCTTATTTATCCGAAGGAAGCATTTGGATAGCCTCATTGGTATCTTGTTTAAGCTATTCTAATTTTTTCTGCTGCCGCTTTAAAGAATTCTTTAGACCATAAATTGAGCGACATTTTATTTTCTACAAAAGGTTCCACCTCACCTTTTGCCTTTTCTATATCTAAATTATCTATAGTATTGTTTAGAATTTCCAAAAATCTCTCTTTCGTTAAATCATTATCCTCTTTATAATCTCCCGATTGGCGCATTCTTTCTTCAAGATGCTTTAGATTCAACTCCGGGTATTTTCCAATATACCAAGCAAAGTCGTACCAATCTCTCCCTTTAACACGGGTTTTCCATTTTCTGCATAAAATTGCGTGCATTTTCCCGGCAAATAATGAAGGAGTTGAGAAGGACTTAACTGCAAATTGTATTGGGGAAAATACATATTTCATTTCCGTTTCAAATCCGGCTGGCGGATTTGTATCTACCTCTAATTTTATTTTTAGTATACTCTGCTTACCAACAGTTGAAATAATATTTGACGGTGCTTCTATTAATATTAACTGATGCAAAGTATTTGTCTTTATAAATGCAGATTCAATCGCTGATTGCTTACTTTTTTGCTTTACCTCAAAATTAACTTTAAAACCAAATACTTCTAGTTCTCTTACTATAGAATCCCGGTATTTTTCAAAAGTAAAATCTGCATTTGGTTTCAATAATGAAAAATCCAAATCTTCAGAAAATCTATCTAAACTGTAAAGTATACGTAAAGCAGTACCGCCGTAAAAAGCCGCGTGTTCGAAAAAGTTTGAACGCCACAAACCGAGCAGTGCCAGCGACTGTAAAGATTCTCTCAATAGCTTTAATAATTCATTTTCCGACTCGGGGAGGGGTTTTGATATAAGTTGTTTTAAAAGATTATTCATTTTATTTAAAACTCTTTTTTAGGTATTGTACAAACCAGGTGATTTTTCTTGCTTCATAAACTTTGGCTAATTCATCGAGATAATCTATTTCAAGACTATTTCTGAGTAAATCTCTATCAATCCTTAGATCATCAAACAAGTATTCTGCATAAGATTTTGGCGAGGTCGGTTTAAATCTTTTATCAAGCCATACTTTATCTGCAAGAGCTTTCAGCGGACATGCAATAAAGTATTTTCCTTCTCCTGATTGATGAATTTCTACACCAAAACCAACAAGTTCCTTTTTCATCTGTTTATAAGTAAACTTCCCTATTGGAGTTTTAAATTCTCTAGATCTTCCACTCGTAATTGATGTTATTGTAGTAACGTGTTCAGGAATTAATCCAATCTTTGATAAGACATAATCAGCACTTATAACTGAAGGACCATAAATTAAGTTGGCAAGTGTTTCAATACTTATCGATTTCTTCCGCCAAAGTTCACCAAAAACATAAAGTCCTTTTTTTACACGGATTAAATCTTTGTTTTTAAGCAGAGTGTTAATAACATCACGTGGTTTTTTATAATCGCTAAGTGCTTCGATTACTTGTGTATAGTTTAAAACATCTTCGCTTATGATTTTTCTTATTTGTTGAATTGCTCTCATATATTACGGTTTATGTCCATTATTTTTGGACTTCTTGTGCAATATATATGAGTTCGGCGAAAATAGCAAATTAAATCTATCTTTTTGTTATTAGAATTTTGATACAAGCCGAACAAATAAGTTTTGTCTACCGACATTCAAATCAATACGGTTGTAGAAATGCTTGCTGCAAAAGAGATAACAATTATTGTCCCTGATGAAGTTAAAGATTGGTTAGCTGATATTGGTTACGATTCTACTTACGGTGCAAGACCCTTGAAACGCACAATACAACGATATTTGATAAACCCATTATCGCAGGCTTTACTGATGGAAAAGTTTAGCAAGGGTGATACTATTCGAGTTGAAATCGGTGAAAAAGGGATGTTGGTTTTTAGTATGGCGGCTGACTAAAAAGCATTTTTTGAGTGAGCGTTCCATAAATGATGTGGCTTTCAAAGAATTCTTCTCCGAAGGATCGTTCCGAGAAAAAGCCGTTTTTATTTCCGTTACTCTTTTATCCGTCGGTTGAAACCGACGGCAATTAAATAACCCAGTTATTCTATATGCAAGCGTACTAATTTTAGATGTGGTAAAATTACCACTGGAATACTATTTTATACAAAAATTTTTAAAGGGCAACTAGTGCAAAAAAAGAAGGGCATCTACTAAAATAAACTTAGAAGATACCCCTCATTGTGAGTGTGGAATTTTTAATAAAATTCCCTTAAATTGTAAATAAAAGACAACATATAGTATCCGCCCAACACATTGGAGCGGGTGTCTTCGTAATAAGTGTCCGTAACATTACGTTGAATGTTGCTGTTTTTGTTCAGCATGTCGTAAGCTGTAAAACGGATTTCTCCTCTTTCATTACTGAAAAGTTTCGTACCGATACTCGCACCCATTATCAACGAATTCTGAGCATAATCATCTGAAAGTCCGCTGTTGTATTGATGTAAACCTTCAACCTGTATAAATAAAGTTTCCCAGAACATCCAGAACAATTTCGCCGATGTTTTTTGCGTAAAGTAGTTCCTGTTCAAAGTTGATTGAAGATCGTTCTTCATTACACTGAAATTGCTCGAACTTGAAAGTGTGTAATCAAGTTCTTTCCCGATGTTACTGCTGATTACGAATCCAAGGTTATAATTAATCGAATTTGTAAAATTATCCGCTCCGTTTATAATAGATGGTGTACGGGAATACGTAACCCCGAAGTTCATATTCACATTTGACTTCAAAAAATTAACCGGTAACCCGTAAGTTAAAAATGAACGAAGACTTATATAACCGTCAAGATTTACTGGCTTTGTTAACTGCACACCCCTTGATAAAAGAATTCCATCCACAAATAATGAATCCTGCGAAGATAAAGTTGTTTGATTACCGATATAATTATTCGTTACCGTCCCACCGAGTAAAATAAAGAAGGAGTGCATATTTGAAAAATCTATAAAGGAATACTTAATTGAAAAATAGTGTCTATAATCTTGTTCAAGTGATGGGTTGCCCATCCTCAACGAGATAGGATTAGAATTATCAATCACATTTTGAAGCTGGTCAACCGATGGAGAATTGTTATCGGTACGATAGAATATCCTCAAATTCTGATCTCTCGAAATGTTATATCTCAAGTTGAATGAGGGAAGAATTGAACTAAAGTTTCTCTTTACATCGGTAACGAGAGGGAATTCCTGGTTGTTTTTCAGTTGGGAATTCCTGTAACTCAAATTAAGATTTATGGAGAACCCTTCAAGGCTCCACCTGTAACCGGTTCCGTAGCTTTGAGTTTGATAACTTCTTTTATAAACATTACTGAGCGAGGTATCAAGCGTAGAAATCTGTAAAAACTGTTGAAAAGTTTTTTTATCGCTTTCATCTTCGTTGTGGGAAAATCCTGTCGTAAACTGCAATTGCCCGTTCTCGCTTACAGGCTCGGTGTATGAAAAATTTGCAGCTATTCCGAATCCATCTTTTTTTAAGTCGGCGTATTGATCCGAAGTATCAGATGAAGCAATATTCCTGTAAAAAATGTTTTCTGCAAAAAGGTCGCTCTCACCTGTATTATTTGTGTAAGTGGAATTCAAATTAACACTAAGAGTTCTTCCTCTCGTTTCAAATCTATGCCTGTACAATAACTCGTTCTGGCTGTTGATTGCAGAAAGATTTGAATTAAACAGATTACTAATAGAATTCAAAGGTGAAGTTCCTGCCGAAGTAATACCTGTAATTAAACTTGAACCGTCGTTTTGTTGAACAGACAAACGGGGACGGAATGTAATTGAGTTTAATGAATCAATCCTGTAATCCAACTTAATATTAAACCGGTGGTTGATATTTTTGGACGAAGATAAATTCATCTCCCTGTAATTCTGTCCCGAATCCGATTCAAGAAAATATTCTCTAAAGGATTCCGAACCGAGGTTGTTATCACTTAAATTAAAGAAATAGCTTCCGCTTAACTCAACTTCATCACCCCATTTGTTTGAATAGTTCAAACCGAGAGCATAAGTTTTGTTCAACCCGTTTTGTGTACTTACTCTGAATTCCGATGCATCGCCGCCGCTCCATGAACGTCCCGAAAAACCACCTCCACCGCCCCTAGAACGCCCCCCTCCAAAACCACCGGGTCTTCTTCCACCACCGGAAGAGGACATAACACCAAGTAAATCTTCACTCGAGAAATTTTGTTCGTTCACATTGTTCAATTGTCCAAGCAGTGTAATTCGCTGGTCTTCATTAAAGAAGTTTATATTTCCGCCGGCTTTATACTTTTCTTCATTACCGTAACCGGCAGCAATTCTTCCGAAAGTACCTTCACGTATTCTCATTCTTGTAACAATATTCAAAGTCTTTGTTGTATTACCATCATCAAAACCGGAGAATTGTGCTTGTTCGCTAAGCTGATCGAAGATTTGAATTCTATCAATAATTTCTGCAGGAAGATTTTTCAACACTGCATTCGGATCATCAGCAAAGAATGGTCTGCCGTCAACCAGCATTTGCTTAATATCTTCTCCCTGGGTTTGAATTTTACCGTCTTTAACAGTTACACCGGGCATTTTTGTAATTAAGTCTTCCGCTGTTGCATCCGGTCTCGTTTTGAAAGCTTCTGCATTATATTCGGATGTGTCCCCTTTTTGAATTACAGGTATTGCCTGTGCAGCAACTACTACCTCATCAATTTTTACACTTTCGCGATTCAGGTAAATCTTTCCTAAATTGATATTGGAGTTTTTCACTTCAATTTCTCTCTTACTTGTATTATATCCGACAAAACTGATGTTGACGGCATATTTGCCTGATTTAATATTATCAATAGTAAACTTCCCGTCTCGATTTGCGGCAATACCGCGTATGGTTGAATCAGGTAAATGAAATAAAATTATATTAGCTCCCGAAAGAGGTGTGTTATCAACTGAATCGACTACTTCCCCCTTAATAACGAAGTTCTGCGGGAAGGCATTTGTAAAAAAAAGTATTGCGAAAAGCGGTATAAATATTCTATTCACATTCTATCCATAATTAGTATAAACTTTAGACAAAATAGCCTTGAATAGGTTTAAATAAATCGTTGAAATAATTGGTAACGTGGGGAAAAAAACTACGGTTGAAATTGTTATCGACCAATAATCCCAAATACTTTTGTTTATAGTTCAAGTAATGCCATTCCACCTTCCGAGGTTTCTTTATAAATGCTCGGCAGATCATGACCGGTTTTATTCAACGTCTCTACAATTTTATCAAATGAGACGAGATGCCGTCCATCGGAAAGGAGTGAGAATGTTGCCGTATTCAAAGCCCTTTCTGAAGCGAATGCATTTCTTTCGATGCAAGGAATTTGTACAAGTCCGTTAATCGGGTCGCAAGTCAATCCGAGGTGATGTTCGATACCCATTTCAGCTGCATATTCAATTTGGTTCGGAGTTCCGCCGAGTAACTGCGTTGCCGCAGCAGTTGCCATTGAACATGCAGTTCCTATCTCGCCCTGGCACCCAACTTTCGCACCTGAAATTGAAGCATTCTCTTTAACAATATTACCGACAAGTCCCGCAGTTGCAAGTGCCCGTAAAATCTTCTGCTCGGAAAAATCAAAACTTTCCTGCAAATATTTCAACACTGCCGGAACAACGCCGCATGAACCGCATGTAGGAGCAGTTGAAATCTTTCCACCGGCTGCATTTTCTTCTGCAACACCCAAAGCATAAGAAAAGATTAATGTTTTACTTCTGAGCGAACCTTTGTAGTTTTTTGCTTTAACAAAATAAG
The DNA here is from genome assembly GCA_036795455.1 of Ignavibacteriaceae bacterium. Classification (GTDB taxonomy): domain Bacteria; phylum Bacteroidota; class Ignavibacteria; order Ignavibacteriales; family Ignavibacteriaceae; genus DAIRET01. The sequence continues at coordinate 18,726 of DAIRET010000011.1, read as the reverse complement.
AAGATGCTTTTCTGCTTAATCCCAAACCGCCGGGAAGAATACCATCAGTATCAACACCCCTTGCAATCGCATTTAGCATTACTTTCCAGACTTCGGCAAGGTGATCATAAATTTCTTTCCCTTCAGTATCTTCGACGTATTCCCAGAATGAGCGCCCTGTTTTTTTAGTCCACTGAAGAATATCTTTCATTGTGGTTAACTCATAAACTTTATTCTCGGATTCGTCAGTGCTGAGATCAGTTATCTTCCCGCCGCCGATACTATAAACAGTCCATTCAGAAATTACTTTTCCATTAAATAATGCTTCCAGTTTCAACCCGTTCGGGTGCAGTGGAAGAAAAGTATCGGGTTCCCAATTGATTACCACTTTATGCGGTAATAATGCTTCTGTTAATGCGTTATCCGTTTGATGCCCTTTACCTGTTGCCGCAAGTGAGCCGTACAAAGTTACCGAATAAGAATTTGCATCCGGATTTTTCGATTTGAAAACTTCCGCCGCTTTTCTCGGACCCATTGTATGACTGCTTGAAGGACCGTACCCGATTCTAAAAATTTCTTTTATCGATTCCATATTTTAATGCTGATTGTGGTGTCCAAAGTTAGTTAGAATGCTGTGATTTTAAAATGAATAAATTCATCCGAGACTGTTATTCAACATTCTATTTTAGTTAATAAAAGCCGTCAAATACTTTGACAATTGATAAGGTGATGTGATTTACTTCTTTTCATCATCTGTTAAAATACTCTTTATTACAGGGATAAAAGCGTCAGCCTGCCGCATAAAACCGAGATCGTTAGGATGAACTCCGTCCACCGTTCCTTCCCCATCGCTTCCAATAAGGTTTTTTCCTTCAAGAAAATATAAACCTGTTACATCTTCATCTAAAAGTTTTTGATATACCTTACGATAAACCTCACCTTCTTTTGTAGGGAATACATTTTTAAACCATGAATTCTCAACAAGTAAAATCGGGGTTGTCGGTCTTTTCTCTTTTAAGTACTTAACAAACGGCTCCATTCTTTCTTCAATCAATTCGGAAGTCATATTCCAAACGCAATCAAGAATATAAATAGAAGCGTCAATTTCAGCGATCAAGTGGGCTAATTCAATTTCCATTTTCCCGCTGCCTGAAAAACCGAGATTAATAGCGGGACAGTTAAGTTTTCTACCGATTATTGCCGGATGAGCTAATCCCGGGCGTGAAGCGCACCCACCTTGTGTAATCGATGTACCGTAAAACAGAAGCGGTTTTAACTCAATTGATTTTTTTTCTGCGTTCTTCAGATTAGTACCGGCTGGTAAACCGATCTCAACTTTTGACACACCGTTATAAAGCGGAAGGTTAACAAGATATTCTTTATAAACTTCCGATGTATCCTTATCACTAAACGAAGCAGCATTAACCGGGAATTTGTTCGGTCTTCCGGTAGCAAAATAAAACCAGTTTCCGTCTTTATCTCTTTTATAAATATCAATTCCGCTTACTCCCGTAGCAGGCATATGATTCATTTGTATCATCGGGTGAAGAAGTTCCCATTTAATTTTAAATGATTTTGCATCTGTAATGAATCTGAAACAAAGCCCTGCTGAATTACTGCTTAACTGCCATACTTTTTCAGGAACTAACTTTTCAGCTTTTGCCGGCAACCTGTCATAGAAGGATTTGGTATCTATCCATCCTTTTCCTTCAATTTCAAAAGAAGTAACATTGTACCATGTTGTATCCGTATTAGAGATAACCGATGAATCAGGTTGATTGCGGGAATCAAAAGAAAAGAGAGAATCAACAAACAATAAAGAGAATGCTAAATAATAAACTAAAAACCTGGTATTCATTTTTTTGCCTTTTATAATATTAGTAATGGTTTCACCGAAACCGTAAAAAATGCTCTAACCAACTCCGGTTGAGTACCGGTTTCGATTTGTGTTTAATTGAAGATTAAACTTTTAAAACCGGGTTAATAACTAAGATACCTCCGTAGAGAGCTGGTTAAATACTCTCTCAAGCAGGGAATCGTAGTCCAATCCTTCCGGGTAGATCGGTTTATGAAACTTTACGTGAATTCTCTTCCACGGTCTCGGAATTTTACTCCCTTTCGGCAGAGCTTCAAAAGCACCTTTAATTGAAACCGGAACAACAGGAACATTTAATTCACTGCTAAGAATAGCAAAAGCTTTTTTGAATGAACCGAGTTTTCCTGAATTCGTTCTTGTGCCTTCCGGGAAAATAATTATATTTTTTCCGCTCTTAAGAACTTCCGCAAGTTTTTGTAATGATTCTTTCAAGTCTTTGTTGATATCCATTACAATAACATTATTTCTTACGGCAAAAGCGCGGATGAAGCGGTTACGAACATGTTTTTCTTTCGCATAAAAGTAAGTGTTTTTCATAACCCGGTTTTTTAGAAAAACAGAGACGAATAATCCGTCAAGAAAACTTTGATGATTCGGAGCAAGTATGAAAGGACCATCCGGTATGTTTTCTGTTCCTTCTCCTTTAAGCCTGAAATATATTTTTAGAAAATACCGGGATGTATTTTTAAGAAGGTTTTGAGTAAACCAGCTTTGGGGTAATTTAAGATCGATACGGGCTTTAAGTATTTCCGCCCACTTAACAGCTTCAACAGTGATTTTGTTTTTCTTCTCCTTCATATAATTGGAGAGTTTTTCGATAGTAGCGTTACTTATCAAAACATCCTCTTTTACGTCAATTCCAAAAGTGGATTCAAGGAATGTAATCAGACTTAACCTGTCAAGTGAATCAAGCCCCAAATCGATTTCAAGATGGTCATCGGGATGAACATTCCCCTTCTTCTGTTCTTTTAGATAATCACGAATAATAATGTATTCTTCAAAAACAGGTTCTTCACGTTCTTCTTTTTTCCCTTTTGATTTACCCTCTGCAAATTCTACAAGTTTAAACCTTTGAATTTTGCCAAGCCTTGTTTTCGGTAGTTCTTCTTTTAAGAAAACAAAATTAGTTATCCTTTTGTAAGGTGATACACTCTTGTTATACTTATCAACAACCTCCCAACGGAAAAAATCTTCCAGGTTTACTGCTTCTTTTTCTTTTAGTTTTTTGAAGTCCGGTAGAAAAGCAGCACAAAGAGAATCATCTTTTAAGAACACTCCAACTTCGGATATGTACGGAGAAGTTGCAATAAGAGCCGTTTCAACTTCTTCGGGATTAATATTTTTCCCGTTGGAAAGAACGATTGTTTCTTTACTTCTTCCCGTAATGTGAACGAAGTCATCTTCTGCAAGATAACCGAGGTCGCCCGTATGAAGCCATCCGTCTTTTATTACCGAGGCGGTTTCTTCGGGACAGTTATAGTATCCCTGCATAATATTCCTTCCCCGTGCAATAATTTCACCCTCTTTTATTCTAACTTCAACACCGGGCATAGGTTGTCCTGCAGCACCGATTTTCCATTTACCCGGACGTGTGAAAGATATCATCGGGGCGGCTTCAGTCATTCCAAAACCTTCAAGCATTTCAAACCCTAATGTTTTGTAATCGGAAGCGATTTCTTCATTTAGTTTTGCTCCACCGCAAACCATGTATTCAACTTTACCTCCGAATTTTTCATGGACTTTCTTAAATATCTTTTTTGAAAAAGAGCGGGAGTTTATGCTTCTTGCAAGTTTGAAAAGGAGCGTTGCAACTTTATTGCTGTTGATCTTATCCATCACCCCTTTATGAATAGCAGCATACAACCGTGGAACACCGATGATGATTGCAACACCGTTTTTTTGCAGCGTGTTTATTATATCTTCCGAAACCATTGAAGGTGATATTGCAACAGAAGATTTCACAAAAAGCGGGGCAAGCAGCGAGCCGACAAGAGGGAAAACATGATGAAGCGGTAATAGAATCAATACAACTCTCTCCTCTGCAAATATCGGGATTGTTTTTGAAACCGATTCGATGTTTGCTATCATGTTATCATATGAGAGCATTACTCCTTTTGAACTACCGGTAGTGCCGGAAGTATAAATTATAGCCGCAGTTTTATATACATCTTTAATTTCAAGATTTTCGGTTGGATAAGCATTAACATCATATTTTAGGTCATCAACTACGATTATCTTTAAATCGTAATCAAGCATGTTCTTTGCTTTTTGAACTACGGGTTGAGTTCCTTTGGAACAAAAAAGAATTGAAGGTTTGCAGTCGTTAAGTATGTAAGCAACTTCTTCAGCCGAAGCCAGATAATCTATAGGAACGGGGATTGCTTCTTTTTTCCAAACAGAATAAAACGCATAAGCCCATTCTGCCCGGTTTTCAAAAAAGATTGCTACTTTACCGGGATTCTCCCCTTGAAAAAGAGAAGCGTAGTAATTGATATGCCTAAGCAGTTCATTGTAGCTGATTTTTGAATCTTTTAAGATTAAAGCTGTTTTTTCGCTTGAATGTAAAAACACTTGAACTCCGTTTTGTCTGATTGATTACGAGATACAACTTATTGAACACTCCCGGCAATATGTGTACCGCTGTTCAATTTAACACACAATAAGATTGATTAACATAAAACATCTTAACCCCCTTAATAATTCATTATCAGAGAGAGCGCAAAATCACTTCAAGTTGTTCGTCGTTTTCAATAATGACTTCGCGCGCTTTACTTCCATCGTTGGGTCCGACTATCCCCGCTTCTTCAAGCTGATCAACGATTCGGGCTGCACGTGCATAACCGAGTTTTAACCTTCTTTGCAATAAAGATACAGAACCTTGTTGATGTCTTACAATAACTTTTGCAGCTTCTTCAAAAAGCGGGTCAAGATCATCTAAAAATCTTCCTGCTGTTTCTTTTTTCTTTTCATACAAAGAAGGAAGATAGTATAACCTTGAATAACCTTTCTGCCTGCTTATTGCATCTGTAATTCTTTCAACTTCGTCTGTTGTTATAAATGCGTTCTGGATACGGAACGGTTTGGGAGTACCGCCGGGTAAGAAGAGCATATCGCCTCTACCTAGCAGTTGTTCTGCTCCATTCATATCAAGTATTGTTCTTGAATCAATTTTAGTTGCAACCTGGTATGCAATCCTTGAACTGAAATTAGCTTTTATTACACCTGTAATAACGTTTACCGAAGGACGCTGGGTTGCAAGTACAAGATGTATTCCCACCGCACGAGCCAGTTGTGCAAGCCTTGCTATCGGTTCTTCCACCTCTTTGCCGGCGGTTATCATTAAATCGGCAAGTTCATCAATTATTACGATTATGTAAGGTATAGGATGATGTTTTACATTATCGGAATCTTTGGGTTTGCGTGCAGGGTCTTTTACTTTCGCATTATAATCGACAATATTTCTAACACCGGCTTTTGCAAGTTTGTCGTATCTCTTTTCCATTTCATATTCAACGGATTTAAGCGCCAGCACTGCATTCTGCGGAACCGTAATAATCTCTTCATCAAGATCAGGTGAGACTGCAAGAAAATGCTGTCTTAATTTCTTGTAAAACGATAATTCAATTTTCTTCGGATCGATAATCACAAATTTTACCTGTGAGGGTTCTTTTGCGTAAAGTAAACTTGTTATTATCATATTTATACCGACACTTTTACCGGAGCCCGTGGAACCGGCAATCAACATATGTGGCATTTTCGAGAGATCGGTAATTAATACTTCACCGGCGATATCTTTTCCGAGTGCAAGCGGAAGTTCGTAATCAATCCCTTCAAGTTTATTTAATACCGATTTAGCCACAACAAGGGATGGAGATGAATTCGGTATTTCAACACCGATTGCGCTTTTACCCGGAATCGGTGCGATTATTCTTATTCCCTTGGCTGCTAATGCAAGGGCAATATCGTGTTCAAGACTAACGATTTTGCTGATTTTAACACCGGGAGCGGGAACTATCTCGTATAAAGTAACAACGGGACCCGGAGTTACGGTAATGTCCTGAATTTCAATATCGAATAATGAGAGTTTATCTTTTAACAGTTCTGCATTCTTCTTTAATTCTTCTTCTGCAACTTTGTAGTTTTCCTGCGGAACGGCATTAAGTAAATCCAGACCCGGTTTTTTATAAACAATTTTTTCTTCCCACTGTTCAGGTAAATCGGATGGCTGTTTTTCAATATTCCCCTCTGTATCCGCCTCAATGTTCTTTTTCTTTTTTGAATCGGCGGTTTTCTTATCTTCAGCCGGTTTCTCTTCTTTAACCGAGTCAACCTGCTTATCAACCGGCTGCGGTTCTTCCTTCCTGACAATTTTAATACTTGTCTCCTGGTTAAGAGGAACTTCTTCTTCTACGGTTTCATCATCTGAGCCTGTAAATGTAAAGATCGGTTTTTTCTTTTTATCCTTACCATTCTTTTGCTTGTTTCCATTTTCATCGGGAACAACAACTTTAATTTTGTCATCCGGATCATCTCTCCACTTTTCAAATAACGATTTAATAAAATCGAACACTCTTTCCGGCTTGATTCTGAAAAAGAGCATTATCAAAACTGCCAAAAGAGTAAATAGAAAAATTAAAGAACCGAATCCCCCCAGCAACACACCGAGAGCGCTTCCAATAAACTTGCAGACTGCACCGGATAGCTCATAAGATTCGTAAAAAATTTTAAATTCAATCCTTATCACTCCGAAAAGAACCGATAATAATAATGCGGTTGAGAGAGTAAAATTAGTAAACCGCAGTTTCTTTTTTAAGTCAATATCGATAAAAAGGGAGATGCCCCAAAAGGCAATCAATACTGGGAAAATAATTGAAAAAATTCCGAAGGTTGAATTGATAAAAAAGTCCGCAATATATGCACCTGTAATTCCGAGCCAGTTATTTGCAGAATGGAGTTCTTTTTGCAGTTCGTCGTTATTAAACACCTGGAATAAATCGGAAAAACTGTAGTTTAGTAGTGCAAGGTCAAATCTTGAGTATGATATTATACTAAACAAGATAACAACCGAAGAGATTAACATTACAAGAGCAGAAATCCCTTTAATTCTACTGCCGGTTTTAGCAGAAGAATTTGTTCCATTACTCTTCTTTGTTTTGTTGTTCTTCGCCATTATCCGCTAACAGATTGAGTAACATTTTCTACCGGTTCGGAAGGGGGCTGAAGAACTTTAATACTACCGGATAAAAAGAGCGGGAGAATTTCGGTTGAATTAAGTTTACTGCAATATTGAAGGTCTTCTTCAAAACCGTTTTCGATTAAAAGTTTACCGTGGTCCGTACTGCCGACCATTTTTTTTATGTTCTTACCGAAAGATTTTGCCAATTGAATTGCAGCAGAGGTTGAATCGGTTGGTTCAATTCCATCAACGTTTGCAGCAATCTCGGCAGCTAATTTGCCTGCACAAACAGCATCTTCCATGCTGAAAAAACCGGAACGGGAAGAGCATACAATCTCCATGTCTTTATTAAGTGAAGCCATATATTTAGCAACAGCAGAAAGATTTGAAAAGGCACATATAACGGAAGTATCGGAGAACTTTGTTTTAACCACAGCTTTGGAGCCGTTTGTAGTCAAAAAGATAATCGACTTACCTGAAACTGTTTCGCGGTTATATTCAAGCGGTGAATTTCCCAGATTGAAACCGTCTATCTTTTTCGTGTTTCTTTCCCCTCCCAATAGTGTTTGTCCTCCAAACATATTGCCGGAAATCTTCATTGCGAATTCGAAATTACTAACCGGGATAATCTCTTTTGCGCCGTTACTTAATGCTGCAATTATTGTTGAAGTAGCGCGTAAAACATCGATTACAACGACGGTTTTTCCGGTAAAATAAAGCTCTTCAATGTGTGAAGGACAAAATAAGGTGTTTATTTTCATTTACAGATTTTTCCTTGAACCGGCGTCTACTTTTTCACAAATGGTAAACTAACAACTTTAGCCGGTACTTCTTTATTCCTAATTAAAAAATTTAACTGTGTATCAAAAGTCGAGTATTGAATATCAACGTAAGCAAGGGCAATTCCTTTTTCAAGCATCGGGCTAACTGTACCGCTTGTAATATAACCGACTTTTGTCCCGTTGAGTGTAACATCGTACCCGTGGCGCGGGAATGCTTTCTCATCCGTTATAAGTGCGGTAAGTTTTCTTTTGACTTTATCCGCTTTTATTTTCATTAAAGCATCTTTCCCGATGAACCGATGTTCTTTAGACAGTTTTGTTATCCAGCTCAAACCGGCTTCAAGGGGATTGGTAGTTTGATCGATATCATTTCCATATAAACAATAACCCATTTCGAGTCGCAAGGAATCCCTCGCTCCTAAACCGACAGGCTGAATACCAAACTCTTTTCCCGCTTCAAAAATAGCTTTCCAGATAGCTTCGGCTTCTTCTTCGGTTGCTTTGAAATACAGCTCGAACCCGACTTCACCCGTATAACCGGTTCTTGAAATAATAACTTCTTTGCCGGCGCATTTCCCGCTTGTGAAATGGTAATACTCAAGGTTTAAATCGCAATCCGTAATTTTTTGTAATACTTCTTTTGCATTCGGGCCCTGAATTGCGAGCAACGAATATTCATCACTTTCATCGGAGATTTCCACACCAAATTGATTATTCTTTTTCATCCATTCAAAATCTTTATCTTTGTTGGAGGCGTTTACAACAAGTAGGAATTCATCCTGCGAAATTTTATAGACGAGTAAATCATCAACTATCCCGCCGTCTTCGTAGCACATTGCGGAATACTGAACTCTGCCCGGGAATAATTTGGATGCATCGTTAATTGTGATGTGTTGAACGAATTGTTCGGCTGCATTCCCCCTTATAAAAACTTCGCCCATATGACTTACATCAAACACTCCGACCGAGTTACGCACTGCTTTGTGTTCATTAATTATTGATGAATATTGAATCGGCATAAGATAGCCTGCAAATTCAACTATCTTTGCTCCAAGTTCTTGGTGAACGTTGTAAAATTTTGTCTTTTTCACTTTAATATCCGGTTTATTAAGAAATAAGTTTTTTAAATAAGTCGGATGGAGAGAATCTTCAAAGAATTAAGCCAACCCGGAAGAGGTTACACTCCATCACTTCAACTTTAAGAATCGTTAAGTCAAAACTAATAAAAAAAAGCATACCGGTAAATGACCTATTTTATAAATAGTCGTCGGTTATATCTTTTTTACTTCTCTTTGCAATAAACTTGAACTGTTTAACGCTTAATTTTTCATCTTCAATCAGTTTGATCCTAACAAAGTTTTTCAACTGAAGTTTTGTAATGGCTTTTACCGTACCTTCACGCAGTTTTTCCGCAATAGAGGGATGGCAGTGTAAAGCCAGAGGACCCTGACTTTTGCGTTGTTTATATTTCTTAATCCATTCTTCTATTTCGTAAAGGATATGCGATTTTTTAGTAAGCAGCCCTGTACCATCGCAGTAAGGACATGCTTCATTCATTGCTTGAACAATATTCTGCCTTATTCTCTGTCTTGTAATTTCAATAAGTCCGAAATCCGACATAGGAAGGACAGATACCTTTGCACGGTCTTTTCTAAATTCTTTTCTTAACTCATCAAAAACCTTTTTCCGGTTTTTATCATCTTCAAGGTCGATAAAATCAATCACAATCAAACCGCCTATATCTCTTAACCTAAGCTGGCGTGCAATTTCCCTGCTTGCTTCAAGGTCTGTTTTCAAAGAATTCTGTTCCTGCTCTTTGCTTGCGGCATACCTTCCGCTGTTTACATCTATTACCACCATTGCTTCGGTGTGTTCGATAATAAGATAACCACCGCTTTTCATCGGGACTTTTCTACCGAGCAGTGTTTTAATCTGTTCATCAATTTTGAACGCTTCGAAAATCGGTTTGCTGGATTTATAGTATTCAACTTTATCCGTTAAAGAAGGTTGAACAAGGTATACATAATCTCTTATTTGTTTGAACAACTTCCGGGAATCGATAAATATCTTCGATATATCACTTGTAAAGAAATCCCTGATAACGCTGATTGTGGTTGATAAGTCTTGATGAATAAGCGCCGGCGGTTTCTCTGTTTTTACAGTTGTTTCAATATCTTCCCAGATTTTTTTTAGATACTTCAAATCTTCAAGTAAAGATTCTTCGGGTTGATTTTTGGCAACCGTGCGGATTATGAGTCCGAAATTTTTAGGCAATATACTTCTGGCGATATGGCGTAGACGTTTCCTTTCGCGGAAGTCCATAATTTTTTTCGATATTCCGATTTTACTATCGAAAGGAAGAAGCACACAAAATCTGCCCGGGATTGAAACTGAAGAAGATACTCTTACTCCTTTGTTTGCAACCGGTTCTTTTGTTATCTGAATGATTATTTCCTGTCCCTTTGAAAGCTTAGGCACACCGTTAATCATCTCGATATTGTTTTTTATTGATTGGGGGTGACCGCCATCCGAATGTTTTCCGTTATCCTCGTCATCTTCGTCTTCAACATCGGAATCGTCGCCAATAATACTTTGAATATCCTGGGTGCGTTCACCGATATCGGAAAAATGGAGGAAGGCATCGTGTTTCATACCGATGTCTATAAAAGCAGCTTTTATTCCCGGAAGAACGCGGGCGACTTTACCAAGATAAATGTCCCCCACCATCCTCCGGTTTTCAGGGTAATCGACAAAGAAGTCTGTTAAATTCCCGTCTTCTGTAATTGCTACACGCGTTTGTGCAGCAGATGAGTTTATTATAATCTCTTTGAACATAAATTTTAAAACCTTTTATTGGACTATTTAATCCTTGATAAGCACAGGTGGGATGATCATCTTTAACGAACTTGAAATGGTTATTCACACTCACTAAATTGTAAATAACGAACAAGATGAAATCCTCTACAAGAATCCCGGCTATCGTAATAGTATTTAGTAAAACTTTTATCAATACTTTAACACTTAGTTAATAGAAAATTAAGGCATACCGGTTAAATAACAGGTTCACCTAAAAACCAAAATCATTACCCGCAGTTCCGTTTCTGCGGGTAATGGAAAATAACATATCTGTTATATCAACTTAAAAGAAAATATTAACAGCTAACTAATTTTCTTGTTCGCTGTTATTCTGTTTATTCTCTTTAGCAGCTTCTTTTAATAGTTCTTTCCGGCTTAAGCTATACTTACCATTTTCTATTTTGATCAGCTTAACCGTAACTTTGTCGCCTTCTTTATAGTAGTCCGTTACTTTGTTTACACGTTTACTATCGATCTGGGAAATGTGAAGTAATCCTTCTTTCCCCGGAAGGATTTCAACAAAGGCTCCAAAGTCCATAATTTTTGTTATTACTCCGTCGTAAGTTTCACCGACTTCTGGAGTAGCGGTAAGTTTTTTAATATAATCTTTACACTTTTGTGCATTTGTTAAGTTAGGAGAGGCAATGCTAACCTTTCCACTATCTTCAATGTGTATTTCAACACCGAATAATCTTTGCATTCCCTGGATTGTTTTACCTCCAGGACCAATAATTCCTCCAATCTGGTCTTGCTCAACCTGTAAGTTAAGCAGCCTTGGAGCAAACGGAGATATTGAGGGTCGCGATTCGCTAATAGCTTCATTCATAATATTAAGAATATGAAGTCTGCCGGCTTTAGCCTGCTCAAGAGCCGCTTCCATTATTTCAAATGAGATACCTTCAATTTTAATATCCATCTGGAATGCAGTTATGCCTTCCGAGGTTCCGGCAACTTTAAAATCCATATCTCCTAAATGATCTTCATTCCCCAAAATATCGGAGAGAATTGCATACCGGTCTTCTTCTTTTACCAATCCCATTGCGATACCTGCAACTGCTTTTTTAACCGGTACACCGCCGTCCATTAAAGCAAGAGAGCCGGCACAAACAGTAGCCATTGAAGATGAACCGTTCGATTCTAAAATATCGGAAGTCAAACGAATAGTATACGGGAAAACATCTTCTACCGGCAGCATTTTTTTAAGTGAACGCTCTGCAAGATTACCATGCCCGATTTCTCTTCTGCCGACACCCGTCATTCTACCTACTTCGCCGACACTGTACGGAGGGAAGTTGTAATGAAGTAAAAATTTCTTGGTTGATTCGGCAAGCAGACCGTCGATTATTTGCTCGTCCCCTTTTGTTCCGATTGTAAGCGAGGTTAAACTTTGTGTTTCGCCTCTTGTAAATAGTGCCGAGCCGTGTGTTCTTGGAAGCAGTCCCAACTCAATTGTTATCGGGCGGATTTGAGTTGTGTTTCTTCCGTCAAGGCGTAATCCTTCTTTCAGAATTCTTTCACGCATCAACTCTTTTTCGATGTCGTGCAGAATTGAAGCAATTACTTTTTCCTGTTCCGGGTATTTTTCTGCCAAAGCAGTTTGAACGCTTTCGTACAATTCTTTATTCTTACCGGAGCGTTCTTCTTTTGTTAATACTGTCGAAACAATTTCACTAAACTTATTGTAAGCAAGTTCTTTTACTTCACCGAGTAGTTCGCTGTTTAGTTCAGCAGGTAAAACTTCTCTTTTTGCTTTAGCTGCTTCGGCGATAAATTCTTTTTGAACTTCGATAATTTTCTTTATTTCCGAATGAGCAAACTTTAATGCACTAAGAAGTTCAACTTCACTTACCTCATTCGATTCGCCTTCGACCATCATAATCGAATCTTCAGTACCTGCAACAACAAGTTCAATATCGCTTTCGGCTATTTGAGAATGGGTCGGGTTAATAATAAATTCACCGTTTATTCTTCCAACCCTTACTTCTGCAATAGGACCGTTGAACGGAATTGAAGAGATGCTTAAAGCTGCAGAAGCGGCAACTGCACCCAAAACATCAGCATCATTTTCTCCGTCAAACGAAAAAACAGTTGCGACTACTTGAGTTTCATTTTTAAATTCATCCGGGAAGAGCGGTCTAATCGGTCTGTCGATTTGTCTTGCACTGAGAACTTCCTTTTCGGATGGTTTTCCTTCGCGTTTGATGAATCCCCCCGGGAATTTACCTGCCGCGGATGTTTTTTCTCTGTATTCAACTTGCAGAGGGAAAAAATCCTGTCCTTCTACCGCAGTTTCTGCGGCAACGGCAGTAACCAGAATCATCGTATCGCCGTAACGTGCCATTACTGCTCCGTCAGCTTGACGTGCAAAACGACCCGTTTCGATTGTTAATAATTTTCCACCTATTTCAACGCTTTTTGTTACTATCATTTAATTACCTTTTTTTTTACTTTCTTATATTCAATTCTTTGATGATTACACGGTATCTCGAAATATCTTTCTTTATAAGGTAGTCGAGAAGTCTTCTTCTTTTACCTACAAGCATCATCAAGCCACGGCGTGAATGGTGGTCTTTTTTATGAGCGTTAAAATGACTTGTCAGGTCATTTATTCTTTTTGTTATAAGAGCGATTTGTACTTCCGGTTTACCGGAATCTTTTTCGTCTTTTCCAAATTTCTTGATTATCTCAAGTTTTTCTTCTTTTGTCATTTTTTTCTCCTATTGATTATACGATATAACCCCAGAATTAACCGGGACTAATTAATTAAAATTCCTATTTTCAAAAATAGTTGACGAGGTTAAGTCTTTAAACCCGCTTAAAATTTCGAGACTTTTACTTCTATCAATACTTATCTGTTTTATAAGTTCATCTTTCGATGCAAATCTTTTTTCTTCCCGGATCCGGTCTATTACATTCACGGTTATCTCTTCACCGTAGATGGTTCCTTCAAAATCTATTATATGGACTTCTTTTACAACTTGATTTCCGGTATCATCGAATGTCGGTCTCCGTCCAAGATTCATAACTCCGGGATATTTATTCGAATTAACAAAAACTTCTACCGAATAAACGCCGATTGCCGGAGTAAGTTTATTTGCATCCACGTCAACAACATTTGCCGTCGGGAATCCCAGCAGTCTGCCTCTTTTATCACCTTCAACCACTTTAGCTTGGAAAGAAAATGGTCTGCCCAGCATTCTATTTGCTGATTTAACATCTCCTTCGTATAAAAGATTCCTGATTTTTGTACTCGAAACCGTAATATCATCCAGTGTTATGCCTGTAACCGGTGTAACATCAAAGTTATACATAGCGCCAAGTTCTTTAAGCAAAGTTTCATCTCCCCCCCTTGCTTTACCGAATTTGTGATCATGTCCTACAATAATTTCCGACAACCCGATTTTATCAATTACAAATTCCTTAAAAAAAACATCCGACGGTATTTGAGAAAATGATTCGGTAAAATTCAAGACAAGAAGATTATCTACCTTTAATTCCTCGAAAAAAGCCACTTTTTCTTTAAAAGAAGTAAGTAACTCAATTCTTTTTGAGTTTTTGTAAAGAACGGTTCTTGGATGCGGTTCAAATGTGATGACAAGATTCCGCGAACCCCTTGTTTTAGACTTCAGATGCAGAGTTTCCATTATTTTTTTATGCCCTAAATGAACTCCGTCAAATGTACCTAAAGTTAATACCGTATTATTATTTTTCTCTAGTTGACTTATCTCTTTATAAATTACCATTTCAGAATCATTTCATCCGAAGTACGCAAATATAGTTCATTTTAAGGTCAAAAAGAAATCCTTGCCAGCAGATAAAACTTTGCCTCCTGAAGCCGGTAACCAATATCATATTACCGGATTTTTCTAATTACTTCTACAATGAAATTTTTTCATAGGTTTTCAGATTTTCTACATCGAAAAAAGGGATTAATGAAATCTTTTTTATAAATTGATTGTTATAAAACTGAGTCTTTTAATAATAATTTACAACAGCAATGAAATATTTAACTACAGATGAATTCAAATATTCCGAAAACCGGTTGCAGTGCGAAGATGTTTTTATAACCGATATTATTGCAGAAACCGGCACACCTGTTTATGTTTACAGCAAATCCCACTTTCAAAAACAGTATAAACGGTTTTCTGAAGCATTCAAGGAGATAAAACACAAGATTTTTTATGCGGTTAAATCAAATTATAACTTAAATGTAATTAAAACATTTACAGACCTTGGCAGCGGAGTGGATGTAAACTCAGAAGGTGAATTATACCGGGTGCTCAAGCTGGGAATTGCACCGAAAAATATAATTCTTACAGGCGTGGGGAAAACAGAAAACGAGATCCGTCTCGGGCTCGAAAAAGATTTGTTAATGATTAAGGTTGAATCGGAAGATGAACTTTTATTAGTTAATAAAATTGCCGGCGACCTTGGAAAAGTTGCTCCTGTTGCAATTAGAGTCAACCCCGACGTTGACCCGCAAACCCACCCTTACATCTCAACCGGGCTGGCAGAAAATAAATTCGGAGTTGAATATGAATCCGCTTTTTATCTTTATAAAGTATACAAAGACCTGCCGAATATTAAGTTTGTAGGAATTGATATGCACATCGGTTCGCAGATTCTTACACCCGAACCTTTCAGGGAAGCTGCCGAAAAAATTGCAGAACTTTATATTAAACTAAAAGAACTTGGTATTAAACTTGAACACTTCGATACCGGGGGTGGTTTCGGTGTGAATTACAGGGACATGAAGCCTTTTGAAATTGACGACTTCGCTCAAAAAATAATTCCGGCTCTTAAAAAATTCGACTGCGACATCTTCTTTGAACCGGGAAGATTTTTAACTGCAAACGGCGGTATACTTGTTACAAAAGCACAATACGCAAAAAGCAACCTTGTAAAAAGCTTCATTGTTGTTGATGCTGCAATGACCGACTTATTGAGACCCGGGTTGTACCGGGCATATCACCACGTTCAACCTGTAGAAATCAAACCGGACAGGGAAGAAAATTCTGTTGACGTTGTTGGAGGGGTTTGTGAAAGCAGCGACTTCCTTGCAAAAGATAGAGTGATCACCGAGATTAAGCAGGATGAATATCTTGCGGTTATGACGGCGGGGGCATACGGAATGGTAATGACCTCAAACTACAACGGGAGAAGGCGTCCCCCGGAAGTGCTTGTTCAAAAAGATTCGTTCAAAATAATCAGAAGTAGAGAAACTTACGATTCTCTACTCTGGGATGAAGAAAAATATATTTAGAGTATTCCGGTTTTGACTTAAGCCGTCATCTCGGATTGAAGACGCTCGGTTTTATCTGCAATTTTTAATTGCTCTACTAATCCGGAAAGGTCGCCGTCTATAATGTCAGACAAATTATAAAGCGTAAGTCCTATTCTGTGGTCTGTTACACGGTTCTGCGGAAAGTTGTAAGTCCTAATTTTATCGCTTCTATCGCCGCTTCTAACCATAAGTTTTCGTTGTGCCGCAATGTCGTCCGACTGCTCTTTTAATTTGCTATCGTACAATCTTGCTCTTAACACCTTCATAGCTTTCTGCCGGTTTTTCAATTGCGATCTTTCGTCCTGGCACTGTACAACAATTCCCGTTGGAAGGTGAGTAATCCTAATTGCTGTTTCAACTTTGTTTACATTTTGTCCACCGGCACCACCGCTTCTAAAAACATCAATTTTAAGGTCGCCGGGATTAATATCAATCTGTACATCTTCAACTTCCGGTAAAACCGCAACGGAAGCCGCAGAAGTATGCACTCTGCCGCTTGCTTCAGTAACCGGTACACGCTGAACCCGGTGAACACCCGATTCAAATTTTAAGTCGCCGTAAACATTATTGCCTGTAACCGAAAGAACAACTTCTTTTACTCCCCCCATTCCGCCTGTATCGTTGATGTCTATTATTTCAGCTTTCCATCCTTTAGTTTCCGCAAAGCGGGTGTACATTCTGAAAAGATCGTTTGCAAAAATAGCAGCTTCATCACCACCGGTACCAGCACGGATTTCCATTATAATATCTTTATCGTCGTTCGGATCTTTTGGCAGCAAAAGTACTTTGATTTCCTCTTCCGCTTTCTCTTTACTTTCAACAAGTTCTTCCATTTCAGCAAGGGCGAGTTCTACAAGATCGGGGTCGCCTCCTCTATCGATAATCTCTTTATTGCCTTTAATATTATTGATTATTTTTTCGTAATCGTTGTAAGCAGTAATAATGTCCTGGAGGTCGCTTCTTTCCTTACTTAACGAAACCAGTTTTTCCCTATTGCTCATATTAGCAGGGTCGGATAGCTGGTAGTCAATTCTATCGTATTTATCTTTAATTTTTCTAAGTTTTTCTATCAATTCCATACAAATCACAAAAATTTCAACTGCAAATATAGTGAAAAGGAAGGTTATAGCAGGCTTTCAAATAAAACGGTATTGTAATGCGTCCTCCTGTTTTTTCCATCTTTATAAACCTAATCCCCCCTTTACCTATACTCTCCTTTTTTTACTGTAACTTTCTCAAGCATTCCGGGAATGACTTCAACACCTATACCGGGGTTTGTCGGTACATCCATTGTTCCGTCTTTGTTTACTACAAACTCCGGTTCAACTATGTCCTGTTTATAGTATCTTTTACTTGCGGAAATATCTCCCGGTAAAGTAAAGTTCGGTAGGGATGCAATCGCCACATTTCCCGCACGTCCAATGCCGGATTCAAGCATTCCGCCATGCCAGACAGGAATATTTTTAGACATACAATAATCATGAATCAATTTCGATTCTGTAAATCCACCCACACGTCCCGGTTTGATGTTAATAACCCTGCAGCTATCAAGTTCAATAGCTGCCCGCGTATCGTCAATAGAATGAATGCTTTCATCCAGACAGATTGGAGTTCTAAGTTCACGCTGTAATTTGGAGTGGTCGTAAATATCTTCGTAGCCAAGCGGCTGTTCGATTAGTAAAAGATTAAAATCATCCATCTTTTTAAAAAGGTCAACTTGATTTAAATTATAAGCTGAATTTGCGTCTACCTGTAATAGTATTGTCGGGAATTCTTTTCGAAGTGCCTCAACAAATTGAATATCGTTACCAGGAGAGATTTTGATTTTTATTCTCTTGTAACCTTCCGCAAGATAACCTTCAACTTTATTGATTAACACTGCTTCCGAAGGTTGTATCCCGATACTTACTCCCACATCTATTTTTTCTTTTACTCCGCCGAGCATCCGGGATAGAGAGATGTTTTTCGATTTTGCGAATAGATCCCACAAAGCCGCTTCCAAACCAGCCTTTGCCATCATATGTCCACGCACTTTCGAATATAATTGAATGGCTTCATCAACACTCTGAAGATTTTTACCGAGAATTGAAGGAATCAAGAAATCCTGCAAGATATGCCATGCTGTAGTAACTGTTTCGTATGAATAAAACGGTGTTCCTTCGGCTACAGATTCTCCCCATCCGGTAATTCCTTCGCCGTCTACACGAACAATAATATGCTCTTCATCATACTCCGTCCCCATTGATGTAGTAAAAGGAGAAACTAATTCCATTTTAATATGCCGGAGTTCTATTTTTTCTATTCGCATTTTGTACCGTCCTTAAATAAATAACATTTTACCGCTTCAAAATTAGGTAGAATATATTTATTAAAGAAAAGTCTTTTCAATTCAGTTTAGGCTTATAGTTCGATTGAAACCGGTTCCAGTTGATTATAAATCAAAAAATACGGTTGGGTGGTTTAGTATTATTCTTTATTTTTCATCCGGCATTATAAAAAGCCAGGTGGTTATTTAGATTAATATGAAAGCATTTATAAATACTAAGATTCTCCGGAGACTTTGACTTAATGAAAAGAGCAGACCTATATCCATATTCAGATGGACGCAGATTCATAGGGAGAGCTGCAGATGAAATTTTCAATGAAATAGAAAACAACAATATCTGGCTTGAAGAGGAATCGGTTTCGGGCAGCGGTTCAACTTTGGAGCAGACTAAAGAAATAATTAAAGAGCTTCCGGGAATAATTACAATGTTTAAAATCAAATCGATTT
>DAIRET010000163.1:2642-6645 GCA_036795455.1 Ignavibacteriaceae bacterium | reverse complement strand
CGGTTTTGAAATTGCATAATTGAGATGAATTAAAAACATTCCTCCTATACCGGGGTCAATACTTGATGACAGCGTAAATTCATGTTTTTTGTATGCAGTAATCATGTATTGAATATCATATTGCCTATAAAGATTATAGTAATCCGATATTACGTTAGTTGAATACGAATAATCCGGTATTGAATTACTGTAATAACCGTAAGAAATGAGTGTTGATAATTCATTATTCCATTTTACAGATAGTCCGGCTTTTCCGAAGAACAACCTGCTTTTGGAATCAAGTAGTATCACCGAATAATGATCATTCTCTTTTAACTTGTTTAACATTAATCCACCTTCAACTCCGCCGCGTATATTTTTACTTAATGGATATTGCAAACCAACAACAAACGAATGAGATGCATTTTCTTTTTCATAATAAAGAACATTATATGGTGAATATTTTCCCCAACCATCATCGCTGCGGAAGTAATATGTTAAGGCTGCCAAAAGTTCTTTATTTTTATAAGTGAATTGTAGACCGGCATCTACGAAATCATTTTTCCAAAATCCTTCGGCTTTTGGATTTGTAGCGTCATCTTTAAGATTGGTTTTATCAAAACCTGAAGTTAAGTACGCGGTTACAGTGTATAAACCGAGAACTATGTATGAAGATGTAAATCCGGCAGAATACCCGTTTATATAGGAATACCTGGTTTCTGTTTTTTTCCTAAATACATTAGGAAAATCGTAACCTTTAAACTTGAGAATAATTGTTTCCTGTGTAACCGAACCTTCATCTTCACTATATGAAATTCTTTCTGTTTTGTCGTAAACATCGGTGATCAATCCAAAATTGAAAGCCCCCGTTAAAGCATAATTAACTCCAAGTCTTGCACGAATATCTCTATGAACTGAAGTAGGTTTGGGTGAAACTTCTTTCAGCATTTCATCCACTGAATAATCGAGTGAAATACCGGTAGAGAATTTTTCAGTAAGATTTATTGCATAACCGGCATTCATAAGAATTCCGTTTATACGGGATTTCCCGGAAGTGCTATCACCGATTAAAAAAGGATTCCCGGATTGATAATCCCTCGTATAAAACCAGTTCCATTTTCCTCTTTCTTCTCTTTGAAATCCGAAACTCCCCCTGAATCTCTGGTTTTCATCAATTGCTTTTTTTCCGCTCGCAAAAACTTGATAAATTTTACCGGACTCCGGTTCAATAAATTTTTTGAATTTACCGTCATCCATATCTATACTCGTTTTCAATGAAAGGAGTTCGTCATCCGGCAAAACAGAAAGTAGAGCGGGATTTCCACCGAAGTAATAAGAGTTGAACTCGTTATAGTTTTTAAATAGAGAGATGAAACCGTTGTTAAACTCGGCTGCATCCTGAGGGAATAAAAAACTGCCTGTGAAAACGAAAAATAAAAGAAATATTTTTTTCATATACATATACATATTCAAATTTACTTAAAGTATCTTCCCGGAGAAGGAGGTGAAATGATAGTAAAATCAACCGAAGAGTTGTTCTCATCTTTTAATATTTTTCTATCGCCATCTGAAATCAAAAGTCTTTCCATAGACTTGCCGTTATAAAATTGGATTCCACCGGTAGCTCCGGCATCAATACTTTCATTCAGTATCTTTCTATCAAGGTTTGTCGGATCCGCTAAATACTCTACTCCATCCATAATTGATTTATAAGGAATTAAAAACTGGTCGTCAAACGGTTTAATTGAATCAATCGGTAGTCTTGCGAGAACAAGCGAGCCGGTTTCACCGCCGATAAGCCAGTCGTTTCCGCTTGATTGGAAATACCTTATCATATTCGGAATTGCAGGGTTATCAATATCTGGCGCATCATCTTTATAGAACTCAAAATCGGCATTTGAAAGATCAACACTATTCGGAGCATTTATTCTATGATCAATTGCATCTGCCGCACATAAAATAAACTGACCTGGGTCTATCGGGTAGTCTGTACCATTTCCCGGGAAATACCAGATGTTTTTTGAGTGAACATATTCGGGATCGTCCCGGTAATGTGTCCAGGTAGGTGAATAAACATAAACAACGGCTATAATCAATCCGTCAAGATATAAAACCGAATCCGACTGGTTATATATTTCAACATATTTATCGTGATAATATAAACCGGCTCCGGGAGGTCCGCTTGCGTAAATCTCGCTAATAACAAGGGGCGAAGTTCCGACAACCATTTCCATATCAATAGAAATTTCCTGGTTATTGCCGGCATTCAACTCAACAATTCTCGATTTTTTATTAATAAGTTTGACGTTTGTAGCAGCAGTCCCGGAAATAATTTCCATCTCTTCGGGTGTCATTATACGGTTAGCTGTTACGATATAATTATCCGAGACAATTCCGGAAACAATTACTACACCATTTGAATCCGATACAAGTGTGATTTCAGTTCCGAGAAGGTTTGATTTAAGATTTACAATTGCACCGCGAACAGCATCGCTTCCATATAATGTATTCATAAAACCCGAATCATCTTTGAACCGGATCGAAAAAGTAACTTCTCTTTCAGTTGTACCGGGTTTTTCATCAACTCCAAGAAATTCACTGCACCCGCTAAGAACAATCCCGGTTAACAGTAAAAAAACATATTTTAAAACATCCTTCATCTCTTCTTGCTCTTTCTATTAATCTTTATCATAATCTTCATTTAACATCAATTGCCGTACTAAAATCGATTCCGTAAAATATTCCGGGATTTCTTCTATCATAAACCGGTGAGACAGCAGAACTCCTTTGTCTCTGGTATAATGGCTGATTGTTGAAGAAGTTGTTTACATAGAAAGAAACGGCAGCTCCTTTCCATAATGATTTACTAACTTTCAAGTTAAATAACCATTTGTTCGGTTTTACTTCTTCATACAAATCGTATGCATAAACTGTGCGTCTTATTGCTTCATACTTTATGTCGGTTCTTTCATTTTCCGGAATCCAAGTCATTCCCCCTGTGGCTGAATAATAACCTATAGGATAGACAGCATCATAATTTCTTCTCCCGTCAATTTCCATTAACTTCTGTTGGATATGAAGTGTAAGCCAGATTCCCAGTGTTTTTGCTTGAATTTCAAACCTGTAGTTTATCAGTAAATCACGATAGTAACTCTCATGAGTTAAATAAACCGGCATAACGTCTGTGTTTAATGCCGCAACGTATCTTGATGAAGAAATAGAATACCCGTTTGTGGTTCCGCTTTCAGAGTTTGTATAAGCAGCATCAATTTTTACAACTGTATTAATAACCGGGATTCTTTTTGTCGTAAAACTTGCTTCCAAACCTTCCACTTTTTGCCAGCCGTCGTTCGCATATTTAGAATAAGTTTCAAGATATGTTCTTGTTATAAATGCTCCCGATTCATCAGGCCAATTCGGAAATGCTCTTTTGTAATAAATCATTGGTTCGCTGAATCCCTGGAACATTCCTTTTGTATTGTTTACATAACCTGTAACTGAAACACCGAAAAATTCAAATTGTTGGTCGATGCTTATTTCGTATTTCTTTTGCGTATAACCTTTTATTTCAGGGTTTGCTTGCTGTTTAATAAAAGTCGATACAAGAGAAAAATTGCTGTCCGGGTACTGGGGATTAACAACTGAAACTGTGTCGATAACATCATAGTATTTGTCCTGTGCGAATATCATTCCCAATGGAGGGGCTTTTGATGTTACTCCGTATCCCAGCCTTATTTGAGTATTCTCTGTAATATTCATTGAGAAGGTTAATCTCGGGTTTAAGAAACTACCGTTTTTTGATTCGATAAAATCCGCCTGACCGATTAATCCTTTGAAATTAATGCCTGAAGGTCTGTATACTTCATAACGAACTCCCATCTGAAGTGTAAACGGCTTAAACAAAACACCGCTAATCTTATCCTCTGCATACATACTTAGAATCGTATATTCCGGTATATCATTGTATGTTCTTAAACGCGGCGTCGTAACTGAAACCGAAGGAGGATAAAGCGGGTCAAATATT
>DAIRET010000163.1:0-2632 GCA_036795455.1 Ignavibacteriaceae bacterium | reverse complement strand
ATTATCCCTTCTCCTTTGTTGAAATCGTTTCTATATGTTGCACCTAAAACAAGACTATGCAGTAATTCCGATGTAAAAAACTTGTAACTGTAATTTATATCTGCATACAGGTTCCAGACATCTCCTTTTATATTTCTCGAACCGAGATATGAGCCAAAGACTATTCTTCCTTCTTGTGTTCCTTCGGTCATCAGGTTGGAAAGAACGATATTATCCCTTGATACTAATTTTTGTTCATAAGAATTTTGTCGTGTATATGAAACAGACAGCCTTGCCGAAAGTTTATTGAATGAATCGAAATACCTCGAAAACTCTCCAGAGTATTTCAAATTAACATCTCTATTATACCAGGCTTCTCTTAAAGCGTAACCCGGTTTTTCTTTGTATTCGTCAAATGCGCGTGTAAAATAGAAAATATTTTTCCAGTTAAATTCTTCCTGATCTTTCTCGAAAGTTATCTGACCGGCAATTCTTGTATATCCATCTCCTTCAACACGAATATCTCGTTCAGAAGATGCAAGGTTGAAGTTTGCATTCATTATCCAATCATAAACCGGAATACCGGCGCTTATATTCAATTCATACAATTGCGGGTTATATTTTACTTTAGCCTTTGGTGATTCTACCCTAGCTTTTGTACGAACTATTAATAATCCGTCTGTTAAATCTCCATATTGAGCCGAAGGAATTCCGCGAACAATTTCAACTTCTTTAATATTTTCCGCAGGTATGGAACGTAAGTCCACACCGCTGTTTGCAGTTGAATAACCGATACCGACCTGTAGATTAGCATTGTTTGAAACCGGAACACCGTCAAGAATAATCTGCGTACCGAGTGCATCCCCGCTTCTAATCTGAGCCTTTTCAACATTGTTTAGTGTAGGATTTGTTGTTTCCACACCGGGAGCGAGTTTAAGAACATCATTTAAACTTGAAGCCTGCATATGTTCAATTTCACCGGAAGTTACTGTTGTTTTTGTCTCCGGGGTGATCGGTAAAAACTCCGACTTTGCAACAACTTCGATAGTTCCGATTTCAAAGGAAGTACTTTTAAGCGATGCGTCCAATGTAACAGTTCTGCCTGTTTCAAGCGTAATCTGCTTAACAACCTTTTCATAACCAATGAAAGAAATCTCAACGGTGTATTTACCAGGTTTGGAAATGATTTTATATTTACCTCTTTTATCGGCAGCACAACCTATGTTATTCTCTTTAAGAAGAATATTTGCAAAAGGAAGCGGTTCACCTTTATCATCAGTTATAGTACCTGTTAAAGTACCTAAACCTGATTGAGCAAAAGAGTAAAAACCGGCAAGTAAGAAAAATGTAAGAATCAGTTTTTTCATACACATAAAAATAGATGGTAAGATAAAGAGGAGTTAATCCCGGCTAATAACCTAACCGGGATTAACTCTTTCAATTAATAAATGACTATTTAATAAGAACCATTTTTTTCTTTGAATTAAATGAACCCGCATTTAATTCGTAGAAATAGACACCGCTTGAAAGTCTGGAAGCATTGAAACTAACTTCGTAACTGCCTGCGTCCTGCATTTCATTTACAAGATTAGCGACTTCTTTACCAAGAATATTATATATTCTTAGTTCAACTTTCGATTTAGCCGGCAGAGTATACTTGATTGAAGTAGTCGGGTTAAATGGATTCGGATAGTTTTGTAGTAATTCAAATTTATCCGGTGTTCCGATATTTGCTTCTACTATATCAGAGTACTCAAACGAACCATCAAAATCAACCTGTTTTAACCTATAGGATACTTTACCATTTTTAACAGCATTATCTGTATACGAATAAACATTTGTTTCGGTAGTTGTTCCATTACCGGAAACGAAAGCAATCTTTGTCCAGTTGCCTGCTTCGTATTTTCTTTCAACTTCAAAACCTTTGTTATTTAATTCGGTTGCTGTTTTCCAAACGAGATTGACACTGTTTCCTGAAACAGAAGCATTGAAAGAAACCATTTCAACCGGGATAAGAGGATCAACAAATCCTTTAAGGATTGTACCCTGTGTTCCAGAAATCCACATATCATTACCAACAACAGCGAAACTATATAGCGTGTTACCTGTAACCGGTTTTGATTTTGTCCATGAGTTACCACCATCAGTCGTGTAATAAATAGAGCCGTTAATACCACCCAACCAGAATGTCGAAGTATCTTTAAAACCAACACTCCACAAACTTGAGCCGTCATAATCGCTCGGCAGAGAAAGTGGAATCCAGGTTGTTCCACCATCTGTCGTTTTACTTGCAACAGGTGCAGGAGAATTGTACCCGGCAATAATACCGAAATCGTTATTTAAAAACCTGGTTGTAAAAAAGTTACCCGGTATACCGGTTACAATTGCCGTCCAGTTTGCACCACCGTCTGTAGTCATAAATGCTTTAGCACTTCCACCAGCAGCAATTACTTTATTAGCATTAAATACATGTCCTCCATAAACGGCAGTCGTTCCAAAAGGAGTATTAGCATTTTCCCACGTAGTACCTCCGTTTGTAGTTTTAATTATGGCACCATTCGATGTGAATGCATATCCGTTATTCTCGTCTGTGAAACCGATATCGTAAAAATGGGCTGTTGCTGAGGTTACGGGTGTTGGTTGCTCAACGAAT
>DAIRET010000162.1:0-6682 GCA_036795455.1 Ignavibacteriaceae bacterium | reverse complement strand
CTTTTTTTTCTGTTACAATATACCTGTACAAATGCAGTAATGCTGCCTGGTACAGGTATATTGAATATCCTAATAGCGTAAGTATTTGTGGTTGAGTTCCCCAATCTGTAAATGCAGCAATAAAACCGATTGCACCGAAAGCAAGATTTGCAAATCCAACTTCAAACATCCAGTCCGGGCGGTCTGTTTCCCAGCCTAATCTTTTAGAATCAGATTTATGGAAAATAACATGACGAATAAAGGCAAGTAAACCGACAATACCAACTGTTGTTACTGTAACAATTTTTAGTGCAATTTCAGGATGGTTATCAAGTAAATAGAAACCGATAAAGATTCCTATGGTACCGGTAACCATACTTATCAAACTAATTGCTTTTGCCATTTAAAACAAACTCAAATTAAATCAACTGCAGCCTGAAGTAGCACCGCAAGTCATACATTTAAGGCATGTTCCGTTTCTGACCATTGTCATACTCTGGCATTCGGTACAAACATCTCCGGTATAACCGCGTTCAATAGCTTGCTTAACTTTGTTTTTTAAAGAAACAGATTCTGTTTTGAAAACTTCTTTTCCGGTGGATGATTTATCTCTTACAAAACTGTACTCATCAACTTCCGATTGGTCAAGTTCAATCAATTTTTCACTTACGACTTCTTCGCTTTCAAATTCTTCTGTGTCGATTTTCTTTACTATGTTTTTTGAAACTTTGCCCATTTGTTCGGTCGGGTCAACATGAGCGAGATCATTTCTGCCGAGGTAAGTAACAGCAAGTTCTCTGAAAATGTAGTCTATAACCGAAGTAGAGAATTTAATCCGCTCGTTACCCGATACAGTACCGCTTGGGTCAAATCTTGTAAATACGAATGCATCAACAAATTCTTCCAGCGGTACTCCGTGCTGTAAACCGAGTGAAATTGAAATTGCAAAACAGTTTAATAGGCTTCTTACAGTTGCACCTTCCCTGTGCATGTCTATAAAAATTTCGCCGATTTGACCGTTTTCATATTCGCCGGTTCTGATATAAACCGACTGCCCGTTGATTTTTGCTTTTTGAGTATAACCGGTTCTCCTGTCCGGCAATCTTCTTCTTTTAGCAATATAACGGTGAATTATTCTTTCGGCTACTTTAACAATATCGTTATGGTCTTTATCTTCTATTATTGCTTCCAATTCCTCATCTACCGTTGTATTCAGCGGCTGAGAAAGCTTTGACGAATCCCTGTAAAGTGCATTTGCTTTACAGCCGAACCGCCATGAAAGCATGTAAGCATCTTTAATATCTTCTATAGAAGCCTGGTTGGGAAGATTTATAGTTTTCGAAATTGCACCGGAAATAAACGGTTGAGCCGAAGCCATCATTTTTATATGTGCAAGCGGACGGATAAAACGCGTTCCTTTTTTACCGCATTTATTAGCACAGTCGAAAACCGGGTAGTGCTCATGTTTGAGGAAAGGAGCGCCTTCAACTGTCATTGTTCCGCATACATAATCATTTGCGGACGAAATTTCCTGTTTTGAAAAACCGAGTTCTTTTAATAAGTCGAAGTCAAATGAATTGATTTGTTCTTCTTTAAAGCCGAGTTTTCTGATAAGGAATTCAGCACCGGTTGTATATTTATTGAATGCAAAACCCAATTCAAATACCGAAGGTAAAACTCTTTCAATCTTTGCTAAAATTTCATCATTAAAGCCTTTTGCTTTGAGCGACTCGTAATTAATATACGGGCAGCCCGCAAGGGTTCCCTGTCCTACCGCATATTTGATTATTTCGTTAATCTGGTCTTTATTGTAACCGAGTCTTTCCAATGCCGGTGGTATAGATTGGTTAATTATTTTGAAGTATCCGCCGCCGGCTAATTTTTTGAACTTAACAAGAGCGAAATCGGGTTCAACTCCGGTTGTATCGCAGTCCATTACAAATCCTATTGTCCCGGTAGGTGCAATAACTGTAACCTGTGCATTTCTATAACCGTATTTTTCTCCTAAAGATAAAGCTCTGTCGGCATCCTCTCTGGCGGCTTTTAAAAGATCGGAAGGGCAGAATTTAGGGTCTATTCCAAGTGGAATAGTTGACAATCCTTCATACTCTTCTTTCGGAACGTTGTACGCTGCCCGCTTGTGGTTGCGGATTACACGTAACATTTCTTTTTTATTAATTTCATATTTTGCGAATGGTTTATGTTCCTTTGCCATCTCAGCAGAAGTTGCATAAGCCGTCATGTGCATAATCGCAGTGATTGCTCCGCAGATTGAAGAGCCTTCAATGCTATCATAAGGAATTCCCTGGAGCATTAACAGTGAGCCTAAATTTGCGTAGCCTAAACCGAGAGTACGATAATCGTAGCTTAGCTGTGCTATCTGTCTGCTTGGGAACTGTGCCATAAGAACGCTGACTTCGAGTACTATTGTCCAGATACGTGTCGCACTTCTGAAGGCTTCTATATTAAACTTGTTACTCTTTTTATCGTAAAAACTGACAAGATTAAGAGATGCAAGATTACATGCTGTATCGTCAAGGAACATATATTCGCTGCAAGGATTTGAAGCTCTGATTTCGCCGCTGTTGGGGCATGTATGCCATTCGTTAATTGTTGTGTGAAACTGGATTCCCGGGTCGGCGCAAGACCATGCAGAGAAAGCAATTTCATCCCAAAGTTCTTTAGCTTTTAAAACTTTACACGGTTTCGGTGTTCTGTTTTCTGTTTTTGCTTTTTTCTTTTCAACTCTCCAGTACAAATTCCAATCGCTGTCATTTACAACAGCTTTCATAAAATCGTTTGTAACCCTAATAGAGTTATTTGAATTCTGCCCCGATACTGTAACGTAAGATTCAGAATTCCAATCTGTGCTGTATTCCGGGAATTCAATCAATTTGTAACCGAGTTTAGCAAGATGAATAGCGCGTTCGATATAATTTTTCGGGACCTGGGATTTCCTGGCTTCTGCTACTGCTTTCTGTAGCTTCAGGTTAAGTTTGGGATTGAATCTATCGTTCTCCGGGTGTTCATCATAACAGGCTTTCATAATTGCGTTAAGATGAATATTACATAATTTGGAGCCTGCTACAAGTGCTGCTACTTTCTGTTCTTCCGTTACTTTCCAGTTTATAAATTCTTCTATGTCGGGGTGGTCCATATCAAGGCATACCATTTTGGCAGCTCTTCTTGTAGTTCCACCGGATTTAATTGCACCTGCTGAGCGGTCGCCGATTTTTAAGAATGACATTAAACCGGAAGATTTTCCGCCGCCGCTTAACGGTTCGTCGTTACCGCGTATATCTGAAAAATTTGTACCTGTCCCGCTGCCGTATTTAAACAAACGGGCTTCACGAACCCATAAATCCATTATTCCGCCTTCATTAACAAGGTCATCGTTAATTGATTGAATAAAGCATGCATGGGGCTGCGGATGTGTATAAGCATCTTCCGATGTTGTAAGTTTTCCTGTTCGATAATCTACAAAAAAATGTCCCTGTGCCGGACCGGTGATTCCGTAAGCCCAATTTAATCCCGTATTAAACCATTGCGGACTGTTGGGAGCCGCCATCTGGTTGGCAAACATGAACATTAATTCATCATAAAAAGCTTTCGCATCTTCTTCCGAATCGAAATAATTTCCCTTCCATCCCCAGTAAGTCCAGCATCCTGCTAATCTATGAAAAACTTGTTTTGAATCGCACTCGTGAGTATGTCTCTCTTTTTCAGGTAATTTTTCTAAATTCTCGTTATCCGGTTCGGATGCCTGTAGCCATACAGGTACACCTTCTTCACTTTTCTTTTTAGTTAGCTTGGGAATTCCCGCTTTTCGAAAATACTTTTGTGCAATAATATCAGTTGCAACTTGCGACCATTGATTTGGTACCAATACGTCATCCATTTTAAAAACCGTTGAACCGTCGGGATTTCGTATTTCACTTATTCTTTTTTCAAACTTGAATGATGATAATGGGTCGCTCCCTGCTTCTGTAAAGTATCTTTTTATTTTCATAATTTTGTTTTATCTCCTCCTAAAAAAAACTTTTTTGTGTGCATGTTCACAAGTTGTCGGTTTGAATATAATCATTTGTTGGCGACAAAAAAAATCTAATTGTTAATTGATAATTTTGATAACCAAACTAACATATGAGTTCATGGAATGCAAATTAAATTTTCATTTTTTTTGGTTTTTTTTGTTCACCGATGTTTTTCACACTTTCACCGATTTTTTTTAACACAAGCAACTTGATTTTCATAAATTTCGACTGTTATTTTTTAACTTAATTGAGGATGAATCATGTCGGAAATGAAAAATTCCACAACCAGAATGATAGTAGGAATTATTTTCCTTTTTTTAGGGGCAATGTTTTTGCTCGATAACTTGAACATAGCAGATCTTAACCTGCCGCGGCACATATTCAGTTTCCCGGCTTTATTAATATTGATCGGGTTGATAAGCCTTATCAATTCTAATAGAAAGGGATTCGGTATTTCATTAATAATTATCGGCGGTATATGGTTAGGAACGAAATTTGTCGAAGGCGTTTCTTTCGGGGATATAGCGATTCCGCTTGTATTATTGTTTATAGGTTTTAATATCATGTTTCGTTCAAAAGTAAGACATAAACATTTTGATAGCGATATGTTCAACATAAAACGGGAGAAGGTTGAAAAAGATAAAATAGATGATATGGCAATTTTTGGCGGAGGAGAAAAATATTTTGTCTCGGAAAACTTTCAGGGCGGAAATATTACGGCAATTTTCGGCGGTTCTGAAATCTATTTAACCGACTGCAAATTAGCTCCCGGCGAAAATGTGATCGATTTACGTTTAATGTTCGGTGGTACCACGATTTTTGTCCCCCGGGATTGGCATGTAATTGTTGATGTAGTTCCTATTTTCGGTGGCTTTTCATCTAAAAACAGAAGGTTTATCTCGGAACCTGGTAACCCGGATAGAAGCCTTATAATAAGAGGTACAATTATTTTTGGCGGAGGTGAGGTTAAGAGCTTTTAACTTTCAACCGGGCTTACAGGGATATGAAACCTTAATAAAAAACGGATTGTGATGAAAAACCTAATCAAAATAATTATCCCGGGAATAATAGCGGCAGTAGCTTTGTTTCTGTTTTTGAATCTTTTACTGAAAATAGACTGGCATTATGCTGTAATTGATTCGATAATTACTGTACTTTTTTTCGGTTCGATTTCTTCAGGATTCAAGTACTATGCTAAATTTATTGAGTTAAGCCAATTCGGATTAATCAAATTCATCGCCGGGCATACTGTTGCAAGTTTGATTATCACTTTTCTGTGGATAATTCTTACTTACTTCTTTTTCGAATATATTGCAGATGAGTTTATTACATCAACGGCATTTTTTTACGATTCACTTATTCTTCGATTTATTTTCGGACTTCTTATATTCTTTTTAATTACGGCGATTAGCTATCTTATTATTTATTATAAGAACTACCGTACAAAGGTACTTCACGAAGCAGAATTAAAGAATTTGATTACTGAAGCCGAAATCAAATCCCTTAAATTCCAGATAAATCCTCACTTCATCTTCAATTCCTTAAACTCAATTGCAGCACTCACAAGTATAGACCCCGAAAAAGCGAGAGAAATGACTATAAAACTTGCTGATTTTCTGCGTTACACTCTTTCAAATAATAATAGGAAAATGAATACGCTTTCAGAGGAGATAACAAACGTAAGAAGGTATCTTGCAATCGAAAAAATTCGCTTCGGGGATAAATTTAATTATTTAGAAGAAGTGAATGATAGTTTATTCAATATGGAAGTGCCGAACATGATCCTACAGCCGTTGTTTGAGAACGCAATAAAATATGGTGTATATGATGCGCTGGAGAACATTACGATTTCGATGAAAGGTAACTTTGAAAACGGTTATATGAGAATTGCAGTTGAAAATAACGTTGAAGAAGCACCATTGAGAAATAGCAAAGGGGAAGGAGTGGGGCTTGTGAATATTAACGAGCGGCTTAAACTTATTTATGATCAAAGCAACCTTATTAAAATAGAAAAAGGAACTAATTATTTCAGGGTAGTTTTATATATTCCGGTTACAAATAATTAACTACTTTGAATGGACAAAAAATTAACAGCTATTATTGTTGATGATGAAACGTTAGCCCGGGAAATTATAAAGAAATATCTCGGCAAGTATTCGCAGATAGATTTATTAGCCGAGTGCTCAAACGGATTTGAAGGATTTAAACAGATAAACGAATTAAAGCCGGATATCCTATTTCTTGATGTTCAGATGCCGAAACTTACTGGTTTCGAGATGCTTGAAATTCTTGATAATATTCCTTCTGTTATTTTTACAACTGCTTATGACCAGTATGCAATAAAAGCTTTTGAAGTCAATGCTGTGGATTACCTTCTCAAACCGTATTCTGAAGCCCGCTTTGATGAAGCGATAACAAAACTTCTCATCAAACTTTCTGCGAAACAGAACGAACCCATTCAGAATATCCAGGAAAACTTTCCGCTATTACCCGAATATATCGAAAGGATAGTAATAAAAGACGGACAGAAAATTTTTATCGTTCCGGTAAACGATGTTATTTGTATTGAAGCCCAGGACGATTATGTAATGATATATACCCCGGAGTCGAAATATATCCTTCCAGGTGCTGGCGCGTTCGTAATTCTTTTTTGCGTTGTCCGGGTCGCC
>DAIRET010000010.1:0-30299 GCA_036795455.1 Ignavibacteriaceae bacterium | reverse complement strand
TAAACCATCAAATTTAAGAAAATTCGGAGAGGTGAAAGCGAAAAAAATGGAGTAAAAGCTAAAACCTTGGAATGAGGAGCTAAAGTTGTTTTAGTGGGGCGCCATTATTTAACAAGTTTGAGAAAAGAAGTAAATAGTACGTATTGTATTAATTACCAATATTAGCTTTTAAGTCTCTATCAGATTCACTTGATGTTTCATTATGCTCTTTCGTATCAAGGTCAGATTTTAAATGTCCATACCACCATAAAAGTAAAACACCCATAAAACAAAATGCAAGACAAGATAAAAAGTACCTTGAGAATTCTGGATAGTTAAAGCATTTTGAAAGTAAGAAAATAATTAGTGCAAAGAATAAACTTTCTATTACTAAAAGCACCTGGGGCAGCGTTCCTTTTATTGCTCTAAATAGATACCTAAATTTATAATCATCCATTGTGTCAAGTTTATCGCGATAACATTGTATCGAGGGTTCAATCTTCTTTATTTGTTCGTATGAGATAGTCCATAATTCTTGATGCTTCTTTATTTTGCGATCACTCCATATTACTCTTGCAAATACAATTACTCCAAATATGAACAATAATGAAAGTCCTATTATCAAAATACAATGCTGCTCTACTTTCACATCGCTAATATAAATTGGTGATTGTAAAAAGAAAGTAAAAATTGCCGAGATTGCAGTTACAAGACCTATAAAAAATTTAATTATTTTTTCGGACTGTAATTCTTCATTTTGTTCAACCCGAAGAAAATGATCCAGATAATGCAAATGAATATTTACACGATCTGTATTACTTAAATTTTCATTAATTTCTTTGTTTGTACTCATCTAATACCTCTTCCTAGTGTTCAGTGAAGTTGTAATTAAAGAATGCCCCTTGTAAAAAATTTATATTTTCATGGATTAAAACTTAGTCAGGATAGTAGTTAGCAATTAAACAGTATATCAATAGAATTTGTAAAAAACACTATTTTCAATAACTTACAGGTCAATCCATCTTTATAGTTAATAAATAAAAATCTGTTACCATTTTTAATAGTAAACAAACCCTCAAAACCAGGTTCCGGTTTTGAGGGTTGTTGTTAAACAGCTGTTATCCGCCAAGGTTCTTTAAAAATGGAACCGACTTTGATAAAAAGAATACTGCTACACTCCAAACTATCCATAATCCGAATACAAGAGTTGCGTATTTCTTTGTATCGGTAGATTTGAACATCCTGGATAATCCGATTGAAAAAACGAAGTAAATCCAGATTGTTATTATATCCAATTTGGAAAGGAGAAATCCGAAAAATTCTTCTTTGTTAGCCGACATCAAAGAGCCGATGGATGTATCTCTGATTAGACTGCCGAGAAGCAGCGAAATTATTGTCGCTAATATTACTTGAATAATACCGATATAACTTGTTAAACCATTGGCAACAAGAACGGAGGAATAACCGCCCTCTCCTTTAAGCACAAACTTAGCAATCAGAAAATAAATACCGCTTACAATCAAGAACATAATAAAACCCATTATAAGTATGGAGATTGCCTGGATAATCAATCCAGCCGGTCCAGACCCAAATTCTTCCATTCTTTGTTCAATTACTTCCATTTGCTGTTCGGCTTCTTCTTTTGTCATTTTTCCCTGCTTGATCATCTCTGCATAACTTTTCTCAACTCCTTCAAGTTGTTTCTGTTTTACTTCAGCTTTTATTGCCGGGTTTGACATTAAAACAAAGTTTGAAATAATTACGGTAATCAAAAGGAGTAGAAACGGGAGCAGCCAATCCATTGTTTTCGGCGGGAATAACGAAATTTTTTCATACGTTTTTGACGGTTCAACAAAAATACCGACAAGTTTATCCGTATGAGAAAGTTCGCTAATACTCTCCTCCTGTTCTTCACTTTGATTTTGAAACTCTAAATTATTATTCTCATCCATATAATAGCTCCAAATTAATTAAAAAAAATCAGATGGAAAGTATTTATATTTTAACGAAAAGACAAATGAATTTTGATTTGCGGGGGAATAATTATTCATGTTTCGCACAGAACGGTTTTTTTAGTAAACTTTATCCTGTCGAAAATTAAAAAAAGCAGAATGAAACCACGTGTTCTATTAAAATTTATTACTAAAAAAGGTTGCCTATAACCGTTACTTCAATTAATTTTGGGTTAATTTTATAATAAACAAATGTTGAATTTTTCCGGGATACGTTATGAAAACTATAATTGAACCTTTTAAGATCAAATCCGTTGAGCCAATAAACTTTACAACGAAAGAGGAAAGAGAGAAAATCCTAATTGGAGCCGGTTATAATCCCTTCCTTATAGAAGCAGAAGATGTAATAATCGACCTTCTAACCGACAGCGGAACTTCTGCAATGAGTGCACAGCAATGGGCGGGAATTATGCAGGGAGATGAAGCATATGCCGGTTCAAAAAGTTTTTACCGTTTTGAAGAAGCCGTTCAAAAAATAACCGATATGAGATTTATTATTCCAACGCACCAGGGAAGAGCAGCCGAAAAAATACTGTTCTCAGTCCTTGGTGGTCCCGGTAAATATTTCCCTAATAATACCCACTTCGATACTACACGAGCCAATATTGAATTTACAGGTGCGGAAGCCTTTGATTTTCTCAATGAAACCGGGAAACATCCCGAGATCAGAGCCGACTTCAAAGGGGACATGGATATAAAAGCACTTGATAAATTTATCCGTGAAAAAGGGAAAGAAAACATCCCGCTTGTAATGATTACGGTTACGAATAACTCCGGAGGCGGGCAGCCGGTTTCTATGCAGAATATCCGCGACGTTCGCGAAGTATGCGATAATTACGACCTTCCATTATTTTTTGATGCATGCCGCTTTGCCGAAAATGCTTACTTCATTAAACTGCGTGAAAAAGGTTATGCAGACAAAACAGTACTTGAAATTGCTCAGGAAATGTTCTCTTATGCGGATGGTGTTACAATGAGCGCAAAAAAGGATGCTCTCGTAAATATTGGAGGATTCCTTGCACTGAATGATGAAGAACTTGCACTCAAATGCCGTAATCTTTTGATAGTTACTGAAGGATTCCCTACTTACGGAGGATTGGCGGGTCGCGACCTTGAAGCCATTGCCCAGGGACTTGAAGAGATAGTAGATGAAAACTACCTGAAGTATAGAATAAGAAGTGTTGAATATCTCGGTGAGAAACTGCTATCGGCTGGTGTTCCTATCATCGAACCTCCCGGTGGACACGCAATTTATATTGATGCAAAAAGATTTTTACCGCATGTTCCGCAGGAACAGTATCCCGGGCAATCGATCGTATGCGCGCTATATACTGAAGGGGGAATAAGATCGGTAGAGATTGGAAGCGTTATGTTCGGTAAATACGATAATGAAGGTTATCTTATTTCACCCCCGATGGAATTGGTGCGGCTTGCTATTCCGAGAAGGGTTTATACGCAAAGCCATATTGATTTCGTCGCCGAAGTTGTTATCGAAGTTTTTAATAAAAGAAACGAATTACCCGGTTACGTTATTGTTTATGAAGCACCGATACTGCGTCATTTTACAGCCCAGTTTGAACCGCTAAAGTAATAGTTTATGCTTTTTAGCAGGAATAAGCTAAAGCCTTATTTTTCTTTTACAAACAACCGGCAGATTTGGAGGCTCCTCTTTTCGGCGAGGGGGAGATTAATAATCGAAGAAAGGGATGTCGATAAAAGACTGGCATCCTTCAACTGTATTGAGCCGGAATCAAAAAGGATAATCTTTAAAGATTACACGTTTGACGAAAAATTCTGGATTGGTATAGAAGCGGTTCATAATGAATTAATATATCTCCATCATTACACAAAACCGGATATGCCGTACCATAAAGGAATAATCGCTTTCGATATTGAATCGCAAAAAATAATCTGGCAGAATAACGAACTGGTTTTTGAATTTGCTTCCGGTAGTTCGGTTTATGCTTCAATACCGAAATTTGACGGGAAAAAATATTTCAAGCTGAATCATCTTACCGGTGAAATAGTAGAAGAGTTCGAAGATGATTCCATGTTCAACTCGATAAAAAAAGAATCTGAACAAACCGTTCAGTTTGATGGATTAATAATCCCGTATTTGGCATCGAAGATGGATGAAGTATCGCAATCTGTTTTTAATTCTATTATTAAAGAGAGAAGCATTACCGGCAGTTATGAATATGCTGTTTCGGATAATTATTTGCTTTGTGCATATCATTTGGAAGGGGAAGATAAACTGCTTACGCAGCATTTTTTAATCATTGATATTAACAGAAAAAAAACTATTTTTGCGGAAAATACCGGGAAGCAGCTAAAGTCTTTCCGTGTAGAAACTTTCTTTATAAAAAGTGGAATCCTCTTCTTAATTAAAAATAAAAGTGAGTTACTTTTATTTGATTTAACCTGAATCAAGGAGCAAGTATGAAACTATCAAAAGAAGAACAGGGAATACTTTTACTTAGCGCCAGGTCTTCAATTAAAACATTATTTGAAGATATAAAACTACCGGGAGTGGATTACAAACAGTTCCCGGGATTATCGATTAAAGCGGGGGCATTTGTTACACTCCATAAATATGATGATTTACGCGGTTGCATCGGTTATATTACCTCTGAACTTCCGTTGTTTGAAACTGTGTGCCAGGCGGCGATCCTGGCAGCATCCGAAGATCCACGGTTTCCACCGGTTACACTGGATGAAGTTCCAAAACTGCTTATTGAGATTTCGGTATTATCTCCGCCCAAACACATATCAAGTTATGAAGAAATAATTATCGGTGAACACGGTCTAATAGTCGAAGAAAAATATACGCGTGGTTTACTGCTGCCGCAAGTAGCAACGGAAAACAATTTTAACCGCGATGCGTTTTTAACAGTAGTCTGCCGCAAAGCAGGTTTACCGCCGTATGAATGGAAAGAAAGGCTTATTAATCTTTACACTTTTACCGCTGCCGTTTTTTCTGAAGGACAACATAGGAATTTAACCGGTGAAAAAATTTAGAGAACCAGCAGTTGCGGGGTATTTCTATCCCAAAGATGTGACGCTATTACGAAATACAATTAACGATTTCTTTGCGGAAATTCATGATGAAAACAAGTACGGACATATTTACGGTATAATAGCTCCTCATGCCGGATATACATATTCCGGTTTAACAGCCGCATATGCGTACAAATTGATCCATGGAAAAAAGTACGATACTGTAATTGTTTTGTCGCCGAGCCATAGAGAGTATTTTCCAGGGATTTCAATTTATTCGGGTGATGCGTACAAAACCCCGTTGGGTGAAGTTGAAGTAAACAAAGAATTAGCTAAAAAACTTGTTGATGGTTCTAAGTTTATGTCAAGAGGAGAAGAAGGACATAGAGCGGAACATGCACTTGAAGTACATATCCCCTTTTTACAAATAGCTCTCGGAAACTTTACAATCGTTCCCGTTGTAATGGGAGATCAAAATATTGCTGTGATAAATGAACTTGCAGATAAGCTTTCCGGTATTATTGATGAAAAAACTTTAATAGTTGCCAGTTCGGACTTATCGCATTTTTATAATGCAGATATTGCAGATAAATTGGACGGCAGAATAGAAGAGCGGATAAAGAACTTTGACTATAAAGGATTGTGGGAAGATATTGAATCGAAAAAATCAGAAGCGTGCGGCGGCGCTTTAATGGTTTGTTTGATGAAAGCAATGAAAAAAGCCGGGATTGATAATTCAACTGTTTTATACAGATGTAACTCCGGCGATGTTAGTGGTGATTATTCCGAGGTAGTGGGATACCTTTCGGCGGTGTTTTATAAGTGAAGCCGCAATTTAGAAACATAGTAATAATAGGTGCGGGCAAAGTTGCATCTTCTTTAACTTCTGCTTTGTATAAAGCAGGTATCAAGCCGTCGCTTATTATTTCTAAAAATATCGATTCGGCAAGAAAACTGGCAATCAAATTTAAAGTAAAGGAATATGCTTCTGACTTTAATACGGTACCGGTTTATGCCGGAATTTTTATTCTCGCAGTCCCCGATGTTAAAATTGCTGAAGTAGCAAAACAAATAGCCGGATTAAAAATTGATTTTAAAAGCTCTTTCTTCATTCATCTTTCAGGCACGCAGAATGTAACATCTCTTCAATCATTAAGAAATAAGAAAGCCAACACCGGGACAATGCATATTATGCAGTCATTCCCTTCGACAAAGCCTGTAGCAATTGCAAATTCGTTTACCGGGATTGAATTTTCAAACAAAAAAACAAAAGAATTTTTAGAACAGTTATCAGCCAAACTTGAACTAATTCCTTTTGCCGTGGAAGCTGCCGGAAAGCCGTTTTATCATTTAGCAGGTGTTTTTATTTCCAATTTTCTTATTGCAAACTACTATGCCGCCGATACAATATTTTCGAGAAGCGGTGTAACATCGGTTCCGGGAGTAGAGTTGTTATCCCCGATATTAAAAGCAACAGTTAATAACATAAACAAAAACGGGATAGTGAATTCTTTGTCCGGTCCTATAGACCGTGGGGACTGCGCTACAGTTGAAACACATTTAAAAATATTACGCGGACTAAAAAACGAGGATAGTTCTCTTTTCTATTCATACGTTGTTCAGTCGCTGATTTTATTGCAGGTCGTCAAAGAGAAATACGGAACATTAAAACCGGCACATAAAAAAATTGAAAAATTATTAACACATGAACTTGAAAAAATACCTGGCAAAGGGGAAAACTACTTTAACAAATTCTTATCTGCTTTCGGAGTAACGGAGAAATCCGGGGTATCGAAAAAAAAGTTTTGACTAAATAAATTCTGATTTACGGATTGGATTTAACAAATATATACAAATCATTTATTTGAAAGAATAAGACAATGAAAAATTTACTGATTGCGCTATCTTTATTGATTACTGGGTTTACGATAACATACTCACAAACAGGAGAAACACTCGAAATGAAAATTGATAAACTATTCATGGAATATGACCAACCGAATACCCCTGGTGCGGCAGTTTTAATTGCAAAAGCCGGTGAAGTTCTCTATAAAAAAGGTTTCGGTTATGCAAACCTCGAAGAAAATATACCGGTTACCCCAACTACTTATTTCAGATTGGCGTCTGTATCGAAGCAGTTTACCGCAGCATGTGTATTGAAATTGATTGAATCCGGGAAACTTAAGCTTACGACCACACTAACAGAGCTGTTTAAGGACTTCCCGTCTTATGGAAGCGAAATAAAAATAGAGCATCTGTTAAATCACACTTCAGGGTTAATCGATTATGAAGATTTAATCCCCGACACAACAACAATACAGGTTAAAGATATTGATGTTCTTAACATGATGAAAACCCAAACGAAAACTTACTTCGAACCCGGTACCGAGTATAAGTACAGCAATTCCGCTTATGCCTTACTTGCTTTGATTGTTGAGAATCTTTCCGGGAAAAGATTTGCTTCATTTTTGCATGACAACATCTTTGAACCTTTGGAAATGAACGGAACTGTTGCATTTGAAGACGGTATTTCCACCGTACCGAATAGAGCATTCGGTTATTCAAAAAAAGACGACGGCTATATGAGAACTGACCAAAGCATTACAAGTGCGGTGCTTGGAGATGGCGGTATCTATTCATCAATTGAAGATTTGATGAAATGGGAAGCTTCTCTTTTTACCGAAAAAATATTAAAGGCAGAAATGATTGAAAAAGCAACTACACGTAAGCCGTTTAAAAACGGTAAAATGAATGACTACGGTTACGGCTGGTTCTTAAAGAAGTATGGCGACAAAGAAGTTGTTTATCACACGGGAGATACGAGGGGGTTCAGAACGATTCTGTACCGTATTCCTTCAGAGAGGATATTAATAATTGTTCTTATAAACCGCAACGAAGGAGAAATGGAAGAACTTGCCGAAAAGGTATTGGAACAATCCGGGCTTTTAAGGAAATAGTAAAACAAAAACTCATTTTAAACAGAAAAGGCTTTTTGAGATGAATTAATCTATCGTCAAAAAGCCTTTTGTTGTAATTTCAAACGGACTAACCGCGTGCAGCCATAGCGTCTTCTATTTTATTTTTTAGTTCGAAGCACATATCGGCTTTACCGCTGTATGCTTGAACAGAGCCTGACGAAGTGTCGAAATGTAAATAATAATGTTTGAATCCAAGGAAATATCCAAGTGCTCCCAAAGCAACACCGATTATTAAAGATACGATTCCTTCGGATAAACCGATTAAAACAAGAATTACACCGACCACAACCAAACCAATAGCAAGTTTGTTGATTTCGGAAATAACCCTAACTCCCGCAATGTTTTGTAATGAATATGTATTTGCACCAAGTACAACCCTGGCAGTCGTGATTTTTATATCGCCTGATTCGTGTATTACTTGTTCAGCCATTTTGACCTCCATTTAGTGAATGAGTATAATTAAAAGTAAATTCTAAAGCCTTTTTTAACTTTTCAGGATAAAGAATAATTTTCTTTACGCCAAAATAATGAAAAAATGCTGAATTATAAAAGAGAAAAATCACGATTATTTTCTGTAGTGCATGTGCAATTGAATTCAATACCCGACAACAGGAAGAGTCGTTTTTCTATCATTGGCATAGATGAATTTAAACTCAGAATGAACATCTTCAATGAATGAAATTGTGATTCCGGTTTGATTCCATCCATATTTATATAAAATTTGATCAGAAAATCATTATCTTTATTCAATTGAGTTTATTAAAATTTTTGCAACAAAGGAGTAATTCTATTAACCGTCGTCTTAAAATCAAGTATTTATTGTCCGGCATTCTTTTACTTATTATCTCAGCATGCAATGAAAAGTTACCGGAAGCTGAATTAACACTAAATGACAAACTGAATTTCAATCCTCATGATTATTCGCTCTTTATTGAAAAAAGCCTTAACGGAGACGAAGAATTGTCTACTGCATTGGCAGCCAGGTTGAATTACCTTGATACGCTTAAACAATACTATAAAACTCATGATTATAAACCACTTTTTGTGAAGAGTTTTAACGAGCAATCTTTTATTGATTCTTTATTGATAATACTTGATGAAACAGAAGACCATGGTTTGGATAAAGAACTTTATCATTTCAAAACTATTAAAAATGAGTTAGATACGGCAATCGGTGGTGATTCAACGAATGGTAATAAATACAAACATCTTTTTAATACCGAACTGTTTGTAACCGATGCAATTCTGAAATATGCTTACCATATGCGATACGGAATCATCAATCCGAAAGAATTTTATATTACCGGTTATACTTTACCTGTAGCCGATTCAGCAAGCCGAATCCTTTTTGAACCGCTACATCAGGAAAACATAATTCAGTATTTACAAGATATTCAACCTAAAAGCAAAAAGTATAAACAGCTTCAAACTGCATTAAAGCATTTCAGAAATTATATCGGTATGGAGTGGGAAGAGATTCCCGTTCCGGTAAAAAAGATTGAGCCCGGTAAAACCGATTCTTTAATTGTTCAAATTGCAGGTAGATTAATAACACTCGGTTTTCTTGATACTACAGAAGTAAAGATTGATGATTTTGCATTTTACGATTCGGTTATTGTTAATGGTGTAAAAGCATTTCAAAGAGCCAACGGACTAATTGATGACGGTGTAATAGGTAAAGGAACGGTTGATAGATTAAATACAAAACCGGAAGAATATGTAGATAAAATTAAAGTCAACCTTGAGAGATTCAGGTGGATTGACTATTCCGATACAGCACGTTATATACTCGTAAACATTCCCGATTTTAAATTATACGCAATCGAAAACGGGGAAGAAAAATTCGACATAAAAGTGTGTACAGGTAGAAAACGATATGTGAACTACGAGAATCAATACAAATATTATATGAAGACAAAAAATTGGAGACATAAACCAGAAGACTGGGAAACACCGAAACTGTACAGCGAAATTTCATATCTTGTTTTGAATCCAACATGGACTGTTCCGATTAGTATTATGCGGGAGGAAATTGCTTACAAGGTGAAGAATGATTCAAACTATCTTGTTAATTCAAATTTTAAAGTATTAAAAAACGGTGTTCAAATTGACCCGCTTGAAGTAAAACCTTCAGAATTGAATGCCGGGAATATTCCTTACACAATTATTCAAAATCCCGGCGCTGGGAATGCTCTCGGGAAAATAAAATTTATGTTCACAAATCCGTTTGGCGTTTATCTGCACGATACCCCTACAAGACCACCGTTTTCACAGGCAAACCGGGCAGTCAGTCACGGCTGCGTAAGAGTTGAAAAACCGATTCTTCTTGCCGAATATATTTTGGCGAATAATTCCAGGTGGACAATTGATTATCTCAAAATCGAAACCGGTTATAGAGTTGATAACAAAGTGTCAATAGAGGAATTCAGACAAAAAAGAAATGAACTGCGTAGAGGTTTAAGTTACGGACCGACAACAGAAGTAAAACTTGATAAAAAAATACCCCTTTTTATCGATTATTACACAGCATGGGTTGATGTAAACGGTATTGTTAATTTCAGAGAAGATGTTTATAACAAAGATAAAAAAATATTAGAAGTAATCACCTTTACCGGTAACAACAATAAAGAACGGTGATGATCTTTACCCGATTTTAATCAACACAATTGAAATATTGTCTTTACCTCCTGCTTTCTTAGCTGCTTCGGTTAATCCAATTATATTTGGGTCTTCATCAAGAATAGATTCGATTTCTTCGGCAGTTATCATATCGGAAAGACCGTCGCTGCAAAGGAGTATGTAATCATCTTCCAATAGACTTTCTGTAAGGTCAACGAAATCTATAAATACATTCTCTCCGCCGCCTATTGAATTTAATATAAGATGAGAAGTATTTCTATTGTGTCCCATAATTTCCGCAAGCGAATGGTCTCGCGATAGCTGTTTTAATATACCCCTTCTAAAACGATACAACCTGCTGTCCCCGGCATTTATCATAAATATTTTATTTTCATAAAACACAACGGCGATTAAAGTAGAGCCCATTCCTTTTTTTGAATCATCCGTATTCCCGATTTCGCAAAGGTTTTCATGAGTATCTTTTACTTCCAAATCGAAAATGTTTTTTAATTCTTTAAAAGATAAACCGGGGGGAAGAGTATTAATTCTAATTCGCATTCTTTCGACAACTGCGGCGGATGCCAGTTCTCCTGCCTTATGCCCTCCCATCCCGTCTGCAACGGCAGCGATGAACGGACCGGAAGGATTGATTTCTACGCTAAAGTTTTTTTCTTCATCTCTTAAAATTGCATTACCGATAAGGATTATATCCTCGTTGTTTTTCCTTTTAAGTCCGACATCGCATATAGCAGATATTTCTAAATCCATTTTATCCCTTTATTCTATATTCTTACTGTTCTGTCATCATCTGCCGGTTCATCGAATAAAATTATAAATTCAATATTGGCAAGAATGACCTTAGTTTGATTTTCAATTTTTTGCGGTACGCTCGGAGAAAGAGGGACACCGTTGTACTTTGTTCCGTTAGATGAACCGAGGTCAATTATACACCAGCCTTTTACCTGGTCGTAGATTACCTGTGCATGTTTACCAGAGATTTGATTTAACTTTCCAAATTGTGCAGAAAACTTGCCGGCTTTTCTGCCGATTATATCACCGTTCTCCAGTTCGATATTGATATTTAGTGAATGATTAATCAATTTCATTTTCTTTTGCTCTGAAGCAGTCGGGAACACCTGTACGGGTTTAACCTGTGGTTCGACATTGACCGGTTTTACTTCCGGAGTTGGAATAGTTTGAGCTTCTGGTTTGTTGTCTACAATTGCTGCCGGTTTTGATGCTCCTTTAAACTCTTTTAATGAAACTAACTTGCTGCCGTCCTGTGTGCATCTTTTTCCTTTGGCGAGGTTCTTGCACTGTGGACAGATAAATAGTTCATTGCCGCATTGATCGCAGAAAAATGAATCTTGTTCTATATCGCTTTTGCAGAATGGGCAGTTCATAATTGAAAATCCTCTAAGTCAATTTTATTTATCTTCTCTTCAGAAAAATCGGGTGAATCAAGCATCTTTGCAATTCTATCACTCTGGCTCTGAAGCGTCTTCTCAAAAATATTCCGGACGGTTCTTGCATTACCGAAATTATCATCCCGCTCTTCAAACAGCTTATTGAAAAATGCCGGTAGTGATTGATTAAGTTCGGGCGATATGCTCATCCCTTTATCATTAACCATCTTTTTGAAAATGAGTACCATGTCTTCGGGATAGTAATCTTCAAAATGAATTCTTTTTGTAAAACGGGAATCAAGCCCCGGATTCATACTTAAAAATGTATTCATCTCGTTTGTATAACCAGCGGCGATTATAATGAATTTACCACGATCGTCTTCCATTCTTTTAAGAATTGTATCAATTGCTTCTTTCCCGAAATCACTGCCCGACTCGCTGTAAAGCGTGTATGCTTCGTCAATAAACAATACTCCGCCGATTGCAGAGTCAACTACTTTGTTTGTTAGCTTTGATGTTTGTCCCACGTAAGAAGCAACAAGCTGTGAGCGTTCAACTTCGATTAGCTGTCCCTTTGAAAGTAGTCCGAGCGATTTGAATATGTTCGCAAGAATTCTTGCAACAGTAGTTTTACCGGTTCCGGGATTACCTGTAAATACAAAGTGAAGATTCAACGCTGTAGTTTTTCCACCCATCTCTGCACGTTTCTTTTCTACGCGGAGGTAATTGATTAAACCTGTAATTTCTGTTTTAATTTCTTTCAGTCCGATAAGGGAGTTAAGCTCTTTCAATATATCATCTATTGAAACTGTTTTTGAATCTTCCGTTTGAATATCTTCTTTCGTTATCTCATTTAGTTTTTCCGGGACGAAGCCGGGGCTGCTTATCAGGCTTG
The DNA here is from genome assembly GCA_036795455.1 of Ignavibacteriaceae bacterium. GTDB lineage: Bacteria > Bacteroidota > Ignavibacteria > Ignavibacteriales > Ignavibacteriaceae > DAIRET01. The sequence goes on along the minus strand of DAIRET010000010.1, from coordinate 17,413 downwards.
CAAGTCTGGTACTTTGACGCTGTAATGTTTTTTCAAAAATATTCCGTACTTCGCGTGCATTACCGAAGTTTTTATCTCTCGATTGGTGAATCCCTTTGAAGAAAACCGGAGTAAATTCTTCAGCATCTTTTGATAAAGTCATCTCCTTCTTTGCAACCATGTTCTTGAAGATCGTACTTAATTCATCAGCAGAATAATCGCCGAAATGAATTGTGCGTGTGAACCTTGAACTCAACCCGGGATTTGATGCAAGAAAATCTCTCATTTCGTTTGTGTAACCTGCAACAATCGCAATGAATTTTCCACGGTCGTCTTCAACCCGTTTCAAAAGAGTATCGATTGCTTCTTTGCCGAAACTGTTATCACCGGTTGATGAAAGAGTATAAGCTTCATCAATAAACAAAACTCCACCCATCGCACTGTCGATTGTATTGTTTGTTTTAATTGCAGTCTGCCCGATATAACCGGCAACAAGTTTTGAACTGTCAACTTCAATCAGATGACCTCTTGAAAGAAGTCCGAGAGATTTGAAAACTTTTGATAGAATTCTTGCAACGGTTGTTTTGCCCGTCCCGGGATTGCCAGTAAAGACAAAATGTAAACTTAAGGCAGTTTCTTTTCCGCCGGCTTCGGCACGTTTCTTTTCAACGTTTAGATAGTTTATTAATTCTTTTATTTCTGATTTGATACTCTCCATACCTGTAAGTTCGTTAAGTTCCCCGAGAATATCTTCTATCTTTAATTCCTGCTTTTCTTCAAAAGGAAGGTCTTCCGGTAAAATAGTTGAAAGAACTTCATCGGTTTGTTCTTCGGGCGGAAGCGAGGTAATACGGGAAGAGAATTTTGCATTCGTTTGTTCAAACAAACTTCTCATCTCTCTTCCGTTTGCAAAATTTTTGTCTTTCCTGCTGTAGATATCTTTGATTACTTTTTTCGCTAATGTTTCAGCCTCGGGGCTAAGAGAGTAACTTTTCTTCTTAACAAAATTTTTGAAAATGAGGAAAAGCTCTTCGGGAGAATAATCATTTATGTGGAGATATTTATTAAAGCGGCTTTTCATACCGGGATTTACATTAATAAATCTTTCCATTTCAGTTTGATAACCGGCGGCAATAACAACGAATTTACCCCTATCATCTTCCATTCGTTTCATTAAAGTTTCAATAGCTTCTTTACCGTATTGATCCGTTGAGCCGCCGTCTGTAGCCGGAGCTAAAGTGTAAGCTTCATCAACAAATAAAATACCGCCCATGGCTTTGTCGCAAGCTGCGGATACTATTTTCGGAGTTTCACCGATATATTGCCCCACGAGTGTACTTCTATCTGATTCAACAACATGCCCGCTGTCAAGGTAATCTATAGCTGCGAGAATTTCACCGAGTTTTCTTGCGATTGTGGTTTTCCCGGTTCCTGGATTACCGGTTAGTACAAGGTGAATACCGATTTTTTCATCTTTCCCTAAACCGCGTTTCACCCGCTCCTGCATAGCCTGAACCTGTTTTGCAATTTCTTTTACTGCATCTTTTACATTATCCATTCCAATGAATTCATCAAGCTCGGAAATAATTTCTGTTAGTGTTCGTTCTTCCGGAATGTTTCCCAAAATATCTTCCTGAAGAACTGCGTTGTTATCCTCTGCTCCAGATGTTATCCGCGACAGGTAACATTTAAATATGTTTTCGGCAGCAGTAAGTGCATAATGAGCATTGCCGAATGAATCGGTTTTAGTTTTAATTGCAAACTTGAAAAGCCTGTGAAGTCTTTTTTCAGATTCATCGGTTAATGAAAGGTTATACGATTCAAGTTTCTTTCTACAGATTTGAAATAATTCGGAAGCGGAATAGTCAGGCAGCCTGAAAAGATATTGAAACCTATTTTTTATAGAAGGATTTTTAGAAAGAAAATCTTCAAATCCCTGCGGTAGTCCTGCAAGAATAACAACCGGGTCGAACCCGAATTTATCCATCTCCGAAAAAAGTTTATCGAGCAGATTAATATCGGATGAATAACCGCCGGGGACAAGTTTTTGAACGTTATCAATAAACAGAATTCCGCCTTTAACTTTTTTCAAGTTGTTCTGGAAATCTTTAGTGAATTCATGGTAATCAACTGCATCAACAGCGTGAACGCCTGGTTTAGTTACTATTCCATTCTGAAAGAAAAGCTGTTGAAGAATATTTACAAGCGTACTTTTACCGGTTCCGGTTGCACCGATTATCAAAGTATGCATGTTTATTTTCAAGCCCGAATCTCCCGGTTTCTGCCTTGCTTTGATAGTCTTGTAAATGTTCACAAGTTTATTTATCTCTTCTTTAACGGAACCTAATCCAACAAGTTCATGCAGCACACCCGACGAAGAAGTAATGATTTGTTCACCGCAATTCTTACAGAACTTAGCGATGCTTCTATTTTCAGTTCCGCATTTTTCACATTTAGACATATATCAACATACTCCTTGCACTAAAAAATAGAGTTGAACAGCTGTTCTATGATATCGGTAATTGTATAATACTCCGGGTTGTAAGAAAGCAGCAATTCAAGCATCGAAAGAAAAACAAGCGTACCTAAAAAGCTGTATTTGAATACCTGGAATTTTGCACGGCGTCTGTAGCTTATGTTGTCTTTAACAATCTTTGCTTTAGAACTTTTAAACTCTGTTTCGTTACCGAATGCAAATTTCATCGGCTCCCAGACCATCACATCTTCATCGCTTTCGTTATACAATGAATCTCTGACCGCTTTACTTGAGTGGTTGCTTAAATAGATTTTATATAAAAAGAAGCCGAGAGCCGCTAAAATCAATCCTATGAAAATGTAGTGGCTTGACAAAGCAAAGTAGAAGGCGTAGTACAGAATTACAGCTGCAATACCACCGATAATAGGACCACCGACACAGCCGGTACTTAGCTCAATTTTCCCATCTTCTTTCATTCCTATAAAGACGAATATTGTTACGATACCGATTATTATAAGGTAATATATTCCAGATACATTCCAGAAAGCACCGGGAAGAGGATTGTTCTCCAACCCGAGATAATATAGAACTAAACCGGCGGCGGCAGCAACCGGGAACAACATTGAAGCTATCCATCCGTATATAAAGCGGCTGTCGATGTTTCGATTTTTATCCATAAGACTTTTTACAGAACCGGCAGCCGAATTAAATCTTTTTGTATAATCATTTCCCGGATGAATCCTTGTAATCATATCAAGATATTCTTTAAGTTTAGCTTCATACGGGTCTTTTAGGAATGGGTCTTCGTGATAAAATATGCTTAGCCACGCATTTAGTTTGGAATTCCCTTTTGAAATATCCTCATTAATTTTTTCCCGTACTTTTGGGTCGGCATTAATCAAATCTTCAGGTTTAGAAAATTTAGCTCCGCCGATTTCAAATTCCGGTTGTACTCCGAGCAGCCTGATTATTTTCATCACGGCAATATTCACATTGTAAACGCCGATTTTCTTCTTGTGCTGTTTTGAATCGAAACAATACTTTGCATAATCAAGCTGTTCATCCCACCTTCTTGTAAGGAAGTACATGTACATATAGTTGTTTTGATTCTTCAGAATTTTTTTATACTTCTCAAAATTGTTCCAGATGGCGTATCCGAAGTCTTCCATGCTTGAGCATTCTGTCTTTTCGTCAGCGGCAAGGTAAGGAAGATCACCGTCAAGTACATAGCATGTTGCCATAATACCTGCATCGCGGTCTTTCTCGTCGAATTCTTCTTTGATATACTCTACCCAGTCGTAAGTGTTTTTGTCATCTTTAAATTCAAGCCATGCTGAAATCTTCCCGCTGTAAAGATATTCTTCTCCAGTTTCCGAGTGATCAAGCAGAAGATCGCATAATTCACCCGTTGTAGAAGCGTATGAGATAGTATTCCCTTCATCATCTTTCGGATGAACAAACTTAAATGGTTTTGCGGGATTAAGAGAATAAATGATATGCAGAAGGGCGAGGTCATCATCATAGTCTTTAAAGAATTTATGAAGACTTTCAGCCTGCTTTTTATTTCCTTTGCTTATGAGGTAAAGATAAAAATCATCATTCTTGTTTTTAAGTTTCTTTATATACTCGCTATAATTATTCTCAAAAACATCGGCAAATTCCTCGAGTGTTCTACACTTTGTCCCGTCAACTGCTTCATAAGGAATTTCAGGGTCAAGAATGTAAGCAGTAAGTTTAAGGCCTGCATTTTCATCCTTCGGGAAAAGGGATTCATAAATCTCATCAATTTCAACGGCGAGTTTTTGATTCTTCGATTCCTCAAGCCATTTTGTGATTTTACCGCGGTAGAGATATTTTACGCCAAGCTGCGGGTCTTTCAACATTAAAGAAGCGATCTCTTTCGGGTCGTTTGCAACAAGATTTCTTTCCGGATCGAAATAGAAAGGTTTATAGTCGGTTACTATTTTTTCTTCCCATAGTTCTACATCTTCACCTTGCAGCCATCTCCCGATTTCATCGGCTCCCCACCGTTTTTCTTTGTTTACTATTGTTAAACCGCGGATGAGTTTATTCAATTCTGCCGGCAGTCCTTCGGGGATAGGAATTTTTCCATCGTTTTTTATACGCATCAGCGAAAGTTCATCAATTCCTTTGAATGGATTTTCACCAAGCCATATAAACATTAATGTAATGCCGAGTGCATAATAGTCAATCTCTTTCGAAATTATAGTTTGTCCCCCGATGCTTTGATAAAGCTCCGGAGCTGCATAAATAGCGGTTCTTGCCTGTCCGGTTTGCTGCATTGACATATCCTCGTCAAGCAGTGAAGAAATTCCGAAATCACCGATAAGAATATCCGTACCGTCTGCATTCTTATAGAAAATATTTCCCGGTTTAATATCCCTGTGAATGATCTGATTTTTATGGCAGAACTTCAATGCATTTGTGGTTTCGGCAACAATCTCTTTAATTTTTTTCATGTCCCGCAGTGGGAGATACTTATCAACCGTTCCACCTGCGGCATACTCAAGCAATTCAAAAAATCTTCCTTCAAAAAAACCGAAATCAAATACTTTAATAATATCTTCATGCTGAATACCACGCAGTTTTTTTAGTAGAGCTTCTTTCGGTTTGATGTTGGGGTAATAAAGTTTTAATACCGAGAATTCATTCGTGCCGTTTTTAAGGAGATAGATTTGTGCTTCGCCGGTTGACTCAGATATTATTTTCTCAACAGTATAGCTTTTATCATTCAGCATGAATGAATCTCTTTTTGCTGCCATCGGTGTAGCTGCGGATATTAGAGAGGATTTTGCAGCGGAAGAAATGATTTCCGAATCGGTTCTTACCGTGCTATCATCATCTTCAAGCTGGTCTGCCGAAATTGTATTTGAATCAACTCTCACCGTTGCGTCATCATCTAAAGAATCATCCTTCCGTATTTTTTTTGAAGAGATTATTTTACTGTCGGCTCTTACTGTTTTATCGTCATCCGGTTTTCCTTGCGCTTGTTTATCAAGCCGCATAGTTTTATCGTTATTATCTTCCATATTACTGTTATCCTTAAATTTCTGAAAAGAATGAAAAAATCAGCAGTCGGTTAAAAGTAACCCCGCTCCCATTTTATATGTCCTTCATGGATTATCCATTTCCCGCCAAGGTGCGGTTTTGCGCAGTCATGGGGGGCAGGATGAATAGCATGAACAAAGTTGCATTCCCATACAAGGTTCCCCGGTGGTTTGTTTGCATTAAAGTAACATCTGGCTTTTTGAGGTGTCTCAAAAGTTTTGCTTTGAACTTTATCTAATTCTTTTTGTAACTGCTTTCTTCTTGTCTCAATTTCCGCCAGTCGTTTCTGTTTTTCAGCAGCGGAAATTCTTTTTTCTTGTTCTTCATTAAAAAGAGATTTAGGCGATTCTCTCTTGGGCGATTCAATCTCTTTTTTCTCGGAAGAAGTTTTATAAAAAGATTCGAGCATTCTCAATCTTTTTAATTTTTCTTCTTTATCTCTTAGAGCTTGTTCATCAACTTGAGATTGCACGGCAGTTTTTTCAAGCGACTTTTCAAGTTCCGCAATCTGTTTTAATGCGTGTTCAATCTCCTTCATCGCCGGGTCATCTTGGGACTGTGCCAGCATCATTAACGCTGATTCAGTAAGAGGCGAGTTACATTTTTTACAGAAATCGAAAAAGTTAAGCTCACCGCATTTGGTGCATTTGATTCCCTGTGCCGGGTTGCCGCACTCGGGACAAAAACTATCTTCATCGGTTATATCGGCATAACAGAACCTGCATTTACCCGGGAGTAACCACGCACCGCATTTTTCGCAAATATCTCCATCCGGATAAACCACCGAATGACATTCCGGGCAGAGAAGAGCTTCAAGCGGTTCGCCACACTCTTCACAAAATTTAGCTGCTTCTTGATTTATCGTATTGCATGAAGGGCATACCTTGTTAGATGTAGAGGTTTTTGCTTGTTCAAACTGTTTCTGTTTTGACTTAAATTCTTCTTCTCTGCTTTTTTGATTCTGCTGCACTTTTTAAATATCTTATTTTAATGTAAATGAGAATTACATTCAAAATATAAGAAAAATCCGTAAAAAGTAGATAAGTTTCAAATCAAACTTGATTGATATGGAAAAGAAAGAATTAAAACATTGTGATCCAAAACGTGTAACGATTTGCCTGACCTGGCTTAAGAAGCGATTATTTATTCAATTTCACAATACGAAAACCTTGATAATTACGAAAAAATAAGCTATGTTTGGTACCAAAAATAAGTGAATATGCCATGAAAAAATTCTTTTTTATCCCTTTGCTTATCTTAGCTTTCATTCAACTAAGTTGTTCATCGAACATACCGAATGAAGTTATATTTAAGAACTTTGCCTCAGGCACTATTTATATCAATTTCCTCGGTGAGGTGTTAACGTTAACTACGGGAACGACAAAAGTATTTAAAGACGTTCAACGGGGTACATATTCATACGAAACATCATATGAAGTCCCGGCAGCCGCAACGGGTTCCTCGGTTGAAGGCGCAGTTTCGGGAGATATAACACTCAACCCGGGTACAAAAGTACAGGTATTATATACAAGTCGTTTGCAGGGAACGGGGACCCAGCTAAATTACATTTTGTCTGCTACTATATCGAGCAATGATAAAATAACTACCGAAGGAACAACTTCTCCATAAAAATACTACTCTGCATAAAAGATATTTAATTTAACCCGGTTTAAAATTTTAATTGAGAATCGGGTATTTTTTCCTTAAATTTGCATGTTAAAACCGGAGAATTTATTATGAAATTTAATATCAACAGTAAAACTTTAGAAAAGTTATTAGCAAGGGTACTTCCCGCTATTCCAACCAGAACACCGTTACCGGTAATTGAAAACTTCCTTTTTGAAATTGAAGAGGGAAAACTGGTTGTTACTGCTACAGACCTTGAAATAGCTTTAACATCATCTTTAAGTATTGATGCCGACGAAAACCTGAGAATAGTTATTCCGGCAAGACTTTTTTACGATATTGTTAAATCCCTGGGAGATACTCAAATTCATTTTGAAGTTGACCATAACTCGAAAATGAAATTGAAAACGGATAAAGGCGAATACTTTATCGGTTACTCGGATGCTTCCGAATACCCGGTTATCCCGGTTGTTGATAAAGGGAAATCGATTGAGATAAACGGAAAGATTTTAAAGAAAGCAATAGACCAGACCTTGTTTGCAGTAAGCAAAGAAGCCATGCGCCAGGCAATGCTCGGTTTATTATTTGAATTGACACCTGAAGGGATTAAGTTTGTTGCAACGGACGGGCATAGGCTTGTAAAATATCAGAATAAAACTTTTCCGTTTGCTACAGAAGATAAATACGTTATTCCCGAAAGAGCCGTTACTGTTCTTTCTAAACTCATCCCTGAAGGTGATGTTAAGATTTATTTGAGCAGCACGAATATCGTAGTCGATATAGATGACCTTGAATTAAATGCCCGGTTAATAAGTGAAAAATACCCGGATTATAACAGTGTAATTCCGATTGAAAATGAAAATACATTAAAAGTAAATACGGGTGAACTCCGTTCGGCAGTTAGAAGAATGTTATTGTTCTCTACATCGAATTACCAGCAGGTTAAGCTTGCTATTACAGCGGATAACGTAGAAGTTTCAGCAGAAGATATTGACCGCGGTTCAAGTGCAAAAGAGAATGTTAATTGCGAGTATATTGGCGAACCGATGGATATAGGTTTTAACACCGGGTATTTGAATGACGTGCTTTCACATTTTGAAGAGGATGAGATTGTATTCAAACTTCATTCGCCGATTAAAGCATGTATTCTTGAACCCCGTGAACAGAAGGAGAACGAAGATTTAATGATGTTGTTAATGCCCGTTCGATTAAACACTTAGCATGTTGTTAAAATCTCTTCGGGTTAAAAATTTCAGAGTTCATACGGATACATTTTTAGAATTTTCGGAAAAATTAAACTTTTTATCCGGCGGAAACGGGCAGGGAAAAACAACAATTATTGAAGCAATTTATTTTTTGTGTACAACGAAAAATTTCAAATCCGCATCGGATACCGAATTGCTTCAGTTCGGCAAAGAAGAATATGAAATAGGAGGTCTTTTTAAGAGCCTAACGGACAACAAAGCCTCCATTTATTATTCACTTAATGAAAACAAAAGAGCATATGTACAGGATGGAAAACAGGTATCAAGAACTTCCGAGATTGTTGGAAAATTCCCGGTAGTTCTGCTCACCCCTGATGATAGTTCGCTTACACATGGTTACCCGGCTGATCGAAGAAAGTTTGTTGATGCAATTCTTTCACAGGCAAGTGAATTGTATCTTAATACGCTGCTTGACTATAATAAGACATTAAGACATAGAGCTTCACTACTGAACAAGTTGAACGAAAACAGAAGAGTAGACTATCTCGAAGAGCTTGAAGCATGGAATTCAAAACTGGTTCAAGAAGGAACTTCGTTGATTAAGTATAGAAAAAAATTCGTAGAACAGTTTAATTCTCATCTCCTTTCTGCTTACTATGAAATTATGCAAAACGAAGAAATCCCTGATATTGAATACCAGAATTTCGCGAACGGCAGCGATGAAATTGAAAGTGTTTTTTCATCTTTGCTTGAAGAAAGAAAAGATGAAGAGATATTGCGTGGCAGCAATCTTACAGGCCCGCATAGAGACGAATTTGTTTTTAAAGTAAATGATAAAAACCTGAAGACCTTCGGGTCGCAAGGTCAACATAAGACTTTCCAGGTAGCATTAAGATTTGCCCAGTTTTTTTATTTGAAAGAAAGATTCTATAAAACTGCTGTTTTTTTACTTGATGATGTTTTTGGAGAACTTGATAAATCCCGCGCCGAAAGAATCAGTCGCTATCTTAGGCAGGTGGGACAAGTGTTTATTACAATAACCGATTTTTCCAACTTGTCGTTTTTAACGACAAACCCGGATGACCTGGTTATTAATATAAAAGATGGAACGGCGGTTTATGCTTAATAAATTCAAAACTATCGGTGAAGTGATTTCTACCGAGCCGGCGTTGGAAAAAGTTAATAAAATGATAAAGCAAAGCGAAGTTATCGAGAAGTTTTACGATATCTTTCCTGAACTTGCAAAGATTGCAGAGCCGCTTAAAATTGAAAAAAAAGTTCTTCATATTAAAGTGGAGAATGCCGCATGGCGAAGTGAATTGAGATTCCAATCGGAAAAGGTTGTGGAAAAAATTAATAATTATTTCGGCGACAAAAGAATTAATTACATTAGGTTAATCGGATAAGTTTATGGCAACAAATAACAACAATAATAATTACGATGCTAAAAGCATCAACGTATTAAAAGGTCTTGAGGCAGTTAGAAAAAGACCGGCAATGTATATAGGGGATGTGAGTTCACGCGGTTTACATCACCTTGTTAATGAGGTGGTGGACAATAGTATTGATGAAGCACTTGCCGGTTTCTGCGATAGTATAAAAGTTACTATCAATAAAGATGAAAGCGTTACCGTTGAAGATAACGGGAGAGGCATTCCGGTTGATATGCATCCGGAAGAAAAACGTTCGGCACTTGAAGTTGTAATGACTGTTCTTCATGCGGGCGGTAAGTTCGACAAAAATTCATACAAAGTATCGGGCGGTCTGCACGGCGTGGGTGTATCCGTGGTTAATGCTCTTTCCGAATGGATGCAAGTTGAAATTAAAAGAGATGGGAAAATTTATAGGCAGGAGTATGAATGTGGAATTCCTAAATATAAAGTGAAAGAGGTCGGTACTTATAAAAGAAACGAATCGGGCACTATTGTAACGTTCATGCCTGATAGATCGATATTTAAAACAACAAAATTCAAGTTCGATACACTTGCAGAAAGAATGAAGGAACTTGCTTACCTTAATAAATCAATCGCTATTACGTTAAGAGATGACCGTGAAGGGGAAGAAGAAACATATCATTATAAAGGCGGGTTAGTAGAGTTTGTTAAATATCTTGATGAAGCAAGACAACCGCTCCATAAAACAATTTATATCGAAGGGGAGAAGGATGATACTCCGATAGAAATTGCTTTCCAGTATAATAACGGTTATGGTGAAAATATTTTTTCTTACGTAAACAATATTAACACCCATGAAGGCGGAACCCATCTTGTCGGCTTCAAAACTGCCCTAACGAGAACAATGAATTCTTATGCTTCCAAGAACAACCTGATTAAAGAAGGGAAGATTACCTTAACGGGAGATGATTTCCGCGAAGGAATAACGGCGGTCATTTCTGTTAAAGTAATGGACCCGCAGTTTGAAGGACAAACAAAAACAAAACTCGGAAACAGCGAAACAAAATCCGCTGTTGAAACTATGGTGAATGAAAAACTTGCCGAGTTTCTCGAAGAGAATCCTTCTATAGGGAAAAAAATAATTGAGAAATGCTTAAGGGCGGCCGAAGCAAGAGAAGCAGCACGCAAAGCACGCGACCTGGCAAGAAGAAAAAATGCGCTTGATAGTTTTCAGCTTCCGGGCAAACTGGCGGACTGTTCGATAACCGACCCTGAACATTGCGAACTATACATAGTCGAAGGTGATTCCGCAGGTGGTTCGGCAAAACAAGGACGGGATAGAAGATTCCAGGCAATCCTTCCCTTAAGAGGAAAAATTTTAAACGTGGAAAAATCAACTCTCAATAAAATTCTTGAGAATAATGAAATTAAAGCGATGGTCGCAGCAATTGGTGGAGGAATCGGTAACGAATTCGATTCGTTGAATACACGTTATGGTAAGATTATTCTTATGACCGATGCCGATGTTGACGGTAGCCATATACGTACTTTATTATTGACCTTCTTTTACCGTTATATGAAAGAACTTATCACTTCGGGGAAAGTATTTATTGCTCAGCCGCCATTATATCGTATAAAAAAGGGGAAAGAAGAATTCTATGCCTACGATGAAAATGAGAGGGATGAAATTCTTAAAAGAATTAAAGGTAACGGTAAGTCGGAAGTTGTTGAATTGGTTGAAGAAGAAGGAACCTCAACGGGTCCGACACGGGGACTTCTTATCTCGCGTTATAAAGGTTTGGGTGAGATGAACCCTGAACAACTTTGGGGAACCACAATGAATCCCGAAACAAGAACTATGATGCAAGTTACACTTGAAAGTGCCGCTACTGCGGATAAAATTTTTGAAGTCCTTATGGGAGACGAAGTTGAACCGAGGCGCGAATTCATAGAAAAAAATGCAAAATACGTCAGAAATCTTGATGTCTAATATTATAAAAATTTAAGAGAGATTATTCTTTTATGTCTACAACAATGTTTGATAAAATAGTACCAGTATCAATTGAAGAGGAAATGAAATCCTCGTACATTGATTATTCAATGTCCGTTATAGTTTCACGAGCATTACCCGATGTACGTGACGGCTTAAAACCCGTTCACAGAAGAGTCCTGTTCGGAATGCACGAATTAGGAATGTCATTCAACAAGCCATTTAAAAAATCCGCAAGAATTGTCGGTGAAGTTCTCGGTAAATATCATCCGCACGGTGATTCAGCCGTTTATGATACTATGGTAAGAATGGTACAGGATTTCTCCCTACGCTATCCGCTTGTAAATGGACAGGGAAATTTTGGAAGTGTCGATGGTGATTCAGCCGCAGCAATGCGTTATACTGAAGCACGGCTGGCAAAGATTGCCGAAGAAATACTTCGCGATCTTGATAAAAATACGGTTGATTTCGCTCCTAACTTTGATGATACTTTACAGGAACCAACTGTTATGCCGGCGTATCTTCCGAACTTACTTATAAACGGCACAAGCGGCATTGCAGTTGGGATGGCAACGAATATTCCTCCGCATAACCTTAGCGAAGTAATCGACGGACTTATTGCTTTAATAAAGAACCCCGAGATTACAGTTGAGAAATTGATGAAACATATTACAGCACCCGATTTCCCGACAGCAGGAATCATATACGGTTATCAGGGTGTTAAAGATGCTTATGCAACAGGCAGAGGAAAAATTGTTATACGGGCAAAAGCAAATATCGAATCACTTAAAAGCGGTAAAGAAAATATTGTAATAACCGAATTGCCTTACCAGGTTAACAAAGCAAACCTGATTGAGAAAATTGCAGACCTCGTTAAAGCAGGAAAAATCGAGGGGATTACCAATATCAGGGACGAGTCCGACAGGGACGGTATGAGGGTTGTTGTTGAATTAAAGAAAGATTCCAAGCCGGCTGTAGTGCTTAATAACCTTTTCAAGCATACGCAGATGCAAACGACTTTCGGCGTTATAATGCTTGCACTCGTAAACGGTGTTCCGAAAATACTTACGTTAAAAGAAGTAATGCAGCATTTTCTAAAGCATCGTATGGACGTTCTGATAAGAAGGACAAAGTTCGACCTTGATACTGCCGAAAGACGCGCTCACATTTTAGAAGGATATATTATTGCTCTCGATAATATCGACGAAGTTATTGAGACAATTAAAAAATCAAGAGATGTTGAAACCGCGAAAAACAATTTGATGCGGAAGTTCAAACTATCCGAGATTCAAGCGAAAGCAATCCTTGATATGCGCCTTCAACGGCTTACCGGTCTCGAAAGAAAGAAAATTGAAGACGAATACAAAGAGGTAATTAAACTTATTGAAAAACTAAAAGGGATTCTTGCAAGCGAAGAGAAAAGAAACTTGATAATTAAAGAAGAATTGCTCGAACTTAAAGAGAAATACGGAGATGAAAGAAGGACTGAGATTATCTACGACTACAATGAGTTTTCTCTTGAAGACATAATTGCAGAAGAGGACGTTGTTGTTACTATCTCTCACCGTGGATTTATCAAACGCTTCCCGGTAAGCGGTTATAGAAGGCAGGGCAGAGGCGGTAAAGGTGTAATCGGAGCCGAGGCTAAAGAAGAAGACTTTATAGAGCATATGTTCATAGCCTCAACACACCAGTATATTCTTTTCTTTACAGATAAAGGGAGATGTTATTGGTTAAAAGTTTATGAAGTTCCCGAAGGTGGAAGAGCTACCCGCGGCAGGTCAATCCTTAACTTGATTGAAAAAGAAAAAGATGAAAACATTGCTGCTTTTATTAACGTTAAAGAATTCAAGGATGATCAGTATTTGATTATGGTTACCAGGCAGGGCACTATTAAAAAGACTGTACTGTCGGCATACGGGAATGTGAGACGCGGAGGTATTAACGCTATCAATATTGTTGATGACGACAAACTCATTGACGTTAAACTAACCGAAGGAAATAATGATATTATCCTCGGTACAAGTCAAGGACTTGCAATTCGTTTCCCGGAGAATAAAGTCCGGGATATGGGCAGAACGGCAACAGGAGTACGCGGTATTAATCTTGCCAAAGATGATAAAGTGGTTGGCTGTATTGTTATTAAACGTCAGGGCAGTATTCTCGTTGTAACCGAAAAAGGATTTGGTAAACGCTCGGATATAAGTGATTACCGTGTTACAAACCGGGGCGGCAAAGGTATAATAACGGTTAAAACTACCGATAAAGTCGGGAAAATGATTTCCATGATGGAAGCTAACGATAAAGATGAATTGATCATTATTTCCTCGCAAGGAAAAATCATCCGTCAAAGCGTTAAAGACATTAGGGTTATGGGAAGGAACACCCAGGGCGTTCGTGTTATCAGACTTGATGACGGTGATTCAATTGCCGATATTGCTAAAGTTGTTCCCGAAGAGGAAAACGGTAATGGTAACGGAAACGGCAATGGAAACGGCAACGGGAAAGATGATGAACTGTTGAGCTAAAAACAATTAGTTCAAATTAAGTCTTTTTTACTCCTTTTTATTAGGTTTCCCGGAGGAGTTGAATCCCAAACGGTTTTTCTTTGTTTCATATCTAAAAAGGAGGAAATATGAAAGTTGCAATTATTCTTGGTTCCGTTAGGAACAACAGAGAAGGTATCAAAGCCGCAAAATTTGCGTTGCTACAATGTCAATTGATGAATTGGCATCCGGAAATTATTGACCCTGCAGCCCTTGAGGTCCCTTTGCTGGATAAAACATATCAACAGTTGACCGACCCGCAAGAGAGTCTAAAAAAAATTCATTCTGTTTTAAAAGAAGCGGACGGATTCTTATTCGTTACTGCAGAATATAATCATAGCATACCGCCCGCATTAAAAAATCTAATTGATTATTTTAAAGAAGAATATTACTACAAACCGAGTGCAATAATATCTTATTCTACAGGACCATTCGGTGGGGTAAGAGCCACAGAGCATTTGAGAAACATTTGCGCCGAGCTTAGAATGCCTACAATCCCGGCTTCACTGCCGATATCTACAATACATGAAAGTTTAAATGAAAATGGAACTTCTGTTGACGGAGTATATGAAAAAAGAGGCAAACGCTTCTTTAATGAATTTGCCTGGTTTATGGAAGCATTGAAAAATCAACGCGAAAAAGGGATCCCGGTATAGATATGAAAAAAAATCTGATTGTCGGTTTTACCGGGGGCATAGGCAGGGCAACTGCAATAGCTCTTCTGAATAGAGGTGAAAAAGTTGTGGCGTTTGCTCGTGATGCAAAAAAAGCCGAGAAGTATTCGGAAGGATTAACCGGAATAGAAATCGTTCAGGGAGATGCTATGCAGATTAAAGACCTTGAAAAAGCATCGGATGGTTGTTCGAGATTATTTTACTGCGTTAATGTTCCCTACCCGTTATGGCAGACTTCCGCAAGGGAGTTGATAAATGTAAGTATAGAAACTGCCGTAAAGAATAAAATGAAATTCGTTTTGCCGGGAAATGTGTATGTGTACGGTCATCCTCAACAATCGTTGATAAACGAAGGGCATCCACATGCGGCTCATACCCGTAAAGGGCGGATTAGAATTGATATGGAGAATATGCTTATCAAACAAGCAAGAGATAGTGATTTCGTTTTCACAATTGTCCGCTTCCCTGATTTTTACGGTCCTTATGTTATAAATGGTTTCTATGATAAATTATTCTTAAGTGCATTAAAAGGGAAACGCCTTACATGGATAGGAAGTCTTACCGTTCCAACCGAATTTATATTTATTGAAGATGCAGGGGAGGCGATGGCAATCGCAGGTTTATCCGGGAAAGCCGATAACCGGATGTTTAATGTTCCAGGTTACTCGGAAACCACTGCAAAAGAATTTCTTAAAGAGCTTGTAAAACAATCGGGAAAGAAATCCGGTATTTCTTCGTTAAATATCCCGTTCGTAATTGCGTTAGCCGGGGTGTTTGATAAAACGGTTTACGAATTCTATGAAATGCTTTACCTGAAAAGTGAAAAAATAATTTTGAACGGTGCGCTATTCAAATCTACATTCGGAACTATACCCGCTACTTCGTATAGCGAAGGAATTCTTAAAACGCTTAAATGGGGGAAAGAAATTTTCGGAGTTTAAAATAAAAAAGGGTGAACTTTTTCGGCTCACCCAATTTTAATCAACGATTGAATAATTGGCGTCGTAAGTTGTCTTACGTTTTTCCCTGTCATTTGATATTTATAACAAGTGTGTCAAAGAAAAAGTTCTCTAACGTGGAAAAAATTAATTAACCGAAATTAACGGTTTTATTTTTGATTCAATATGCTGCTTCGGAACAGCACCGATAACCGCATCAACTACTTTCCCATCCTTAAAAATACCTATAGTCGGGATGCTGCGAATGCCGTACCTGGAAGGGATGGTTTCATTCTCATCTGTATTTAGTTTTACTACTTTAATTTTCCCGTTGTATTCAGAAGCTAATTCATCGATTATGGGAGCTACCATTCTGCATGGACCGCACCAGGGCGCCCAAAAATCTACTATTACCGGTAAATCGGATTTTATTACTTCTGTTTCAAAATTATGATCGGTACCTTCAATAACGTAATTATTCATTTTACTCCTTCTATTTTGAATTATTAATAGCAGTGTGATGTGGTAAAAAAGAAAAGGATTCAGAATAATTATTCCGAAAGACTTTCCGGGTGCTTTTGCCTTTGTCCTGGTTCCCAGCTTAAACCTTCGCACGGAAGATAGGTTTGGGTCGGATGCTCATCGAACTTTGTGCATAACACGGCAGTTTCGTCGAAGTATTTGCAAGATGAACACAATGTCGATTCTATTATCTCTTTATTTCGCTCCATGAAAAGATTGTAATGAATTACTGCTGGATGAACTATAACTCCATAAATCAACATGAAGGAGACTGTCCACCACAACGAGTAATCCAGATAACCGTTTAATATCCAGATAATCGGGATTAAAATTACAATTCTGAAAATTGTCCAGAAAACTATTTCGCCCATTGTCCATCCTGTGGACGTACTTTTAGCACAAAAAGAGTTGACATTTTTTTAATATAGTTTTTAGCTTTCATTTTCCTAAATTTACACACTAAATGTACAGCATTAATTCTAAAATAAGCAAAGGAATAAAATGAAAAAATACTTGCCCCTTTTTTTAAGCGTATTCGTTCTTTCGGTATTGTTTTCAACATCAATAAATGCTCAGTCTGCGGGACTAAATTTTACACTCGGATTCCCCAGCGGCGACTTTAAAGATAACGTTAAAAGAACCGGTATCGGAGGCAATCTTGAAGGACTGCTCTGGATGCAAAGCAGCGTTCCATTCGGTATAGGGCTTAATCTCGGATTTTATAACTACGGTTCTGAAACAAGGCGTGAACCGTTTAGTTTAACGGTTCCGGATGTTACAGTCGATGTAGACAGAAGCAACAACATTGTAAATTTTCATCTTCTTTTTAGAATCACAACAAATAATACAAAAGCAAGACCGTATATTGATCTGCTTTTTGGAGGGGCGTATATTTTTACCGAAACAAAAATTTATTCAAGAAGCAATAGTGAAGAAGTTGCCGGTTCAACAAACTTTGATGACTTTGCATGGAGCTATGGAATTGGCGGTGGTA
>DAIRET010000161.1:0-6706 GCA_036795455.1 Ignavibacteriaceae bacterium | reverse complement strand
GATTAAGTAAGGAGCTATGATGATAACTATAGAAAATAGACCTAAACGTGACGGTGTTATCCTGTTCTCCGATTACAAAGCCGGAGCAGGAATTAAAAAAGCTCTTGAAATGGGAAGAGAAAATGTACTCTTCGAGTTAAGAGAATCTAAACTGAAAGGACGCGGCGGAGCCGGGTTCCCGACTGCTACAAAATGGATGCTTACGGCTGCTGCCGTCGGCGAGCAAAAATTCATCGTTTGTAATGCAGACGAAGGTGAACCGGGTACTTTTAAAGATAGAGTGCTTCTACTTGAATACCCTGACCTTGTTTTTGATGGTATGGTTGTAGCCGGTTTTACAATCGGTGCGAAAAAGGGACTCGTTTACCTGAGAGGCGAATATTCATACATGTTGAAAACTCTTGAAAACTATTTAGACAGAATGAGAACCTACAATTTACTCGGAAAAAACATCCTTGGAAAAGAAGGTTTTGATTTCGATATCGAAATCAGGCTTGGCTCCGGTGCTTATGTTTGCGGCGAAGAAACTGCTCTAATCGAATCTCTCGAAGGACATAGAGGCGAACCGCGTAACAGACCCCCATACCCTGTTAATACAGGATACATGGGACATCCGACTGTTGTCAATAATGTTGAAACACTTGCTTCTGTACCGAATATTCTGCTCAAAGGCGGCGGATGGTTCGCCCAGCAGGGTACCGATAAGTCTACTGGTTCAAAACTATTCTCGGTTTCAGGCGATTGCAATAAACCGGGAGTATATGAACTTCATTGGGGACTTACAATTGAGGAATTGCTCAAACTTGTTGATGCTGAAAATACAAAAGCTGTTCAAGTTGGCGGAGCTTCGGGTGTTTGTATCCCTAAAAGTCAATTCGGAAGAAAACTTTCCTATGAAGATACCGCTACCGGCGGTTCAATCATGGTTTTCAACGAAAGCCGCAGTATGCTGGGAGTATTAAAGAATTTTATGGAATTCTTTGTTGAAGAATCCTGTGGGCAGTGTACTCCATGCCGCATTGGTAATGTAAAATTACTTGAAGGTGTAGAAATGATTGAGAAAAATCAGTATACCTTCAACTACATAAACAAACTGAAAGAGCTCTGCAAAACAATGCAGCTATCTTCAAAATGCGGGTTGGGACAATCAAGTCCGAATTCATTTCTATCAATTCTCGAAAACTTTAAAGATGAAATTTTCTTCTCAAACGGAAACGGAGTAAAACATGAATAAAAAGAATAATATTAGAGCTCCCAAAAGCCAGAGACCATTAAAAATAGAAGTTGCAAAAGATACTTCTACAATAGGCGGGATGATCTCTGTTGAGATTAATGAAAAGAAAATGTCCGTTCCTTTCGGAACTACTATTCTTGAAGCATGCCGTGAAAACCAGGTTCATATACCGACTTTGTGTTACCACGAAGACCTTTGTATAGCCGGCAACTGCCGTGTCTGTCTTGTTGAAGTTGAAGGAATGAGAACTTTGCAAACAGCTTGTTCTTTCCCTATTACTTCTGCAATGAAAATAAAAACCTCTACTGAAAATGTGCGTAAAGCAAGAAGGCACATCATTGACCTACTGCTGAGCGAGCATTACGGCGAATGTTATACATGCGTTAGAAATAATAATTGTGAACTTCAAGCACTTGCAAAAGAATACGGTGTTGATAGTTTCACTTTCGGTCATGTAGAAAAACCGGTTCACGAGATTGATAATTCATCCTTCTCGGTAATAAGGGATATGAACAAATGCGTTCTTTGCCGCCGCTGCGTTAGAACATGTATCGACCTCCAGGAAGTCGGCGTTCTTGAAGCTATTAATAGAGGCGACAAAACCGTTATCTCTACTTTCCTTGATAAACCGCTTGCCGACGTTGTTTGTATCAACTGCGGACAGTGTATAAACAGGTGTCCTACCGGTGCTTTACATGCAAACGATCCTTCGGATGAAATATGGAATGCAATCGACGACCCGACAAAACATGTCGTTATTCAAACAGCACCTTCTCCGCGTGCAGCAATCGGTGAAGAGTTCGGCTTACCGCCCGGACGTTCATTAACGCAAGAATTAAATACCGCACTAAAAAGAATCGGTTTCGATAAAGTATTTGATACCAACTTTACTGCGGATTTAACGATTATGGAAGAAGGAACCGAACTTTTACTTAGACTGAAGAAAAAGTTAGTCGGTAAAGATGATTCGGTTAAACTACCGCAATTTACTTCATGTTCGCCGGGATGGGTTAAATACATTGAGCACTTCTATCCGGAATATCTTGATCATTTGTCAACAGCAAAATCTCCGCAACAAATGTTCGGAGCCGTGTTGAAAACATTTTACGCACAAGAATACTTTATCGACCCGAAAGATATTGTTACTGTAGCAGTAATGCCGTGCTCGGCTAAGAAGTTCGAGTGTAACAGACCTGAAATGAGCGATTCAGGCTTCAAAGATGTTGATTACGGATTAACAACCCGCGAGTTGGCAAAGATGATAAAAGAAGCCGGCATCAATTTACCGGAAATGCCGAAAACAGGATTCGACGATCCGTTTGGTGAAGCATCCGGTGCCGGTTTAATATTCGGAGCTACCGGCGGTGTTATGGAAGCAGCACTTAGAACTGCGTATGAATTAGTAACCGGAAGAGAAGTACCTTTCGAGAACTTAGTAATTGAACCATGCCGTGGTTTTGAAGGTGTTAAACAAGCATCGGTAAAACTTGAAGGCTGCGTTGAAGACTGGAAGTTCCTTGAAGGCGTTGAACTTAAATTCGTTGTTGCTCACGGAACTGCAAATGCAAAAACAGTTATGGAAATGCTGAAAGCAGGTGAACTAAACGATGTTCATTTTATCGAGATAATGGGATGCCCCGGCGGCTGTTTAGGCGGCGGTGGTCAACCGATTCCGACTTCACTTGAAATACGTCAAAAACGTGCGGAAGCCATTTATGCTGAAGAAGCATCGTTACCGATTAGAAAATCACACGAGAATCCTCATGTGAATTACATCTATCAAAACTTCCTTAAAGAAGGACCATGTAGCGAGTTGTCTCATAAACTTCTTCATACGCACTATACTAAGCGTGGTAAATACATCGTTTAGTTGTTCTTTTAGAAAGCCACGGTTTTAAACCGTGGCTTTATTATATCCAAATATAAAAGAGAGGCATCAATGATAGCATTAGTACCGCCATGGGCGCACCACTATCTTGAATTTTGGGAAACTGTAAAGAAAAGAAATATCTGGTTTATCAGGCTACGGTATTTAGCTGCTTTAACATTACTCGCATTTACCGCATTCAGCGAATTTGTTCTGGAGTTTTCGTTTTCAGTAGAACAGCTTACCTCTATCGGTATTATTGCTGTAACTATTTTAGTTTACAACCTGATTTTTCATAGTATCAGGGATAAAATAAAAACGGTTCCCCGCAAATTTAACGTCCTTCACTTTTCACTTTTACAAATGTTGTTGGACTTAATCTGTTTGGCTCTTTTGATTTATTTTACCGGTGGAATAGAATCTCCGCTTGTTTTCTTGTTTATATTTCATATGATAATAGGGAGCTTGATTCTCCCGGGACGTATAGTATATTTTCTTGCTGTTCTAATTATTCTTTTAACCGGAGTTCTTTCGTACTTTGAATACGCCGGTATAATTCAGCATCATACACTTAACGGGTTTTTAGGTTTTTCACTTTATGATAATCCGAAGTACATAATTATTTTTACATCTGTTTTCGGATTCGTTATTCTTGTAAGTGTGTATCTTACAAACGGGATTGCAAAGCAGTTGTACAAACTTGAGCAGGAATTGCTTGAATCGTTCGACAAACTTGAAACGGCTGAAAAAAGCAAGCAGAAATATATAATGGCTGTAGTTCACGAAATAAAAACCCCGTTGACTGCGGTTATTTCCTATTTAAGTATTATTAATGGTAAGATGCTTGGAGAAGTAAACCCTGAAATTGACGAGAAATTAAAACGTGCATTTATCCGGAGCGAAGAAGCCGTTGAGCTTATAAACAACGTTTTAAGGATATCCAAATTAAGACTTCTTGATGAAGTAATTAAAGAAGAATTTGACATTGATGAACTGATACAAAAGATTGTTAATACAAAACAGGGGGTTATCGAATCGAAGAATCTTTCGTTTAAGCTGGAAGACAAAAGGAAAGAGAAAAAACCACTACTTGGAGATAAATTCTTGTTTGAATTGGTTATCTCAAATCTGGTTGGGAATGCTATTAAATATACGCCGGCAAACGGTAAAGTTGAGGTTGTAATCAACAATCTTGAAAAAGGAATTGAAATAAGTATAAATGATGATGGGATTGGAATTCCGATAGAAGATTTAGAAAAACTATTCGGGGATTTCTTCAGAGCGTCAAATATAAAGGGGAAAGGGATTGAAGGAACCGGCTTGGGGCTTTCAATCGTTAAACAAATTATTGAGAAACATGAGGGAACTATATCAATTGATAGCCCATCCGGTATTGGTACTGAATCAAGACCGGGAACGTCGGTAAAGATTAAACTCCCGGAAAACTAAAAAAGTAAAAGGTGAAAACAAAAATGAAGCTGAAAAACAGAATTAAAAAATTTCTTATCATACTCTTTATTCTAACACCGGTTTTATCGGTTTACTCTCAACCTAAAGAGGAAGTAAGAGCACTATGGGTTGCAACTGTGTACGGGTTAGACTGGCCTAAAACAAGCGGCGCATCGGCACAAAAGAATGAAATGATTACACTGTTGAATAAAATTCAAGCTGCAAACTATAATACTATTATGCTGCAGGTTCGTGCAAGAGGTGATATGTTGTATCCGTCAGCTATTGAACCGTGGGCAAAGTCTTTAACGTCGGTTCTTGGTTCCAATCCAGGTTATGATCCTCTTCAGTTTACAATTGAAGAAGCCCATAAAAGAGGAATTGAAGTTCATGCCTGGTGGAATGTTTATAAGGTTTACGGTACAGGAACTCCGCCTGTTACAAATCCGAAACACGTTGTTCTACAGCACCCAGAACTTTGTAAACTGTATTCAAACGAATGGTGGATGGACCCCGGTATACCTGAAACACGCACTTATTTATTAAATCTTGCAATGGAAATGGTAAGAAAATATGATATAGATGCAATCCATTTCGATTTTATTAGGTATCCGAATCCGGACTTTGATGATGCCCAAACGTATGCTCAATACGGACAGGGAGTTAATAAATCGGATTGGAGAAGAGCAAATATTAATCAGTTTGTTACTGCACTTTACGATTCGGTTCAAGCTGTAAAACCGAGAATGAAAGTTGGAAGTGCACCAATCGGTATTTATAAAGATTTATCAACCTGTAACTCGGGCTGGGATGGATATACCCAAATTTTCCAGGATAGCAGAAGATGGGTGCTCGCAAAAAAGCATGATTATCTTGCTCCTCAAATTTACTGGGATATAAATACATGTCCGAGGTACGATACGCTTGCTATGGATTGGATTAATAACTCCGCTGGCAGACATCTTTATCCTGCAATTGCTTCATACAGAATGGCAGCCGGTGATGGTAATTGGCCCGCCTCTGAAATTTTAGCGCAAGTCGATTCAACTAGGTTATTTGGTGGGCATGGAAACGTATATTATAGAGCGCAGAGTATTCTTGATAACTGGAAAGACGTCTATAATCTTTTAAAAAATGGACAGTATAAATATCCCGCAAATATTCCATCTATGGCGTGGAAAGATTCAACTAAACCGAATACACCGGGTAATTTGGCTATTGCAACTTTAGATTCCTTAACGTATACTTTAACGTGGAACAAGCCTTTACCTGCATCCGATGGTGATACAGCGGTTTATTATAATCTTTACAGGGATTATTCTTCGCCGGTTAATCTGAATGACATTAAAAATGTAATAAAGTTCCGGATTGTAAATGATACAAGTGCTGTTGTAACATTTACAACTATTCCATCGGAGAATATCTACTTTACTGTAACCGCTTACGACAGGGGTTATAACGAGAGTCTGCCTTCAAATGAAGCCGGGATTATTGTGAATAGTATTGAAGATGAGATTCAACCCGGCGGATTTTCACTGGAACAGAATTTCCCTAATCCTTTTAATCCGACTACGATGATTAGCTACAGGCTGCCGGTAACGGGGCATGTAGCTTTGAAGATATTTGATGTACTCGGTAACGAAATTACAAAACTTGTCAACGAGGTAAAAGAACCCGGTACTTATAATGTAGAATGGAATGCAGCAGGAATTTCATCCGGCATTTATTTTTATCGAATTCAGTCGGGAAATTTCTCCTCGGTTAAAAAATTAGTAATTATGAAATGAAATCGAGTCTAACAAGAAATCATTTTGTTTTAATATAATTTTTAAGTAATTCCGGGTTAATAAATACCCGGTTTTACTTAGAAATAATTCATTCCCCGGTTAAGGGGAGTGAAAATATGCAGTCTGTTGGTTGCAGCTAAAATCAATATTTAGTAATTTTCATAAAAAAGATTTGATTACAGTTTACGAAGCGGTTACTATTACCGCAATTGTTGTTGCATTAGTCTTTATTGTTATATTTATAAAAATTGGTGAACTTCAGAATTCGAGTAGAAGATATATCACTTTATGCCTGCTTGTTATTCTGTACGAACTTTTCTTCGACATCTTTTACGCTAAAAGATGTCGAAGAAAAGTTCGTACAGAATA
>DAIRET010000160.1:0-6758 GCA_036795455.1 Ignavibacteriaceae bacterium | reverse complement strand
TGGAGTGTTTTTTTTGAAAGGACGACTACGCTATCATTTCTTTCGATTAGTTTTTTTACAAGGGATTTACCAATTAACCCCGTTGCACCGGTTACAACTATTTTTTTTTTCATAGCTTAAGTTTAAATTTCGCCGTTTTAATTCTGTGGTTTAAAATTAACTGTTTAGAACCGATATAAACAAGCTAATAATGAATAGTAAAACAAAACAAAAAAGAATAGCTTTTGTCGATTTCCATCGTGGACTTGCGCTTTTAGTCATGATTGAAGTTCATGTCTTCAATGCAATGCTAATCCCTGAGACTAAAAGTCAAGGTTGGTTTGCCGTTGTAAATTTTTTTAACGGCTTGGTTGCACCTTCTTTTTTATTTGTTTCTGGATTTGCATTCGTCCTTGCAGCCCAAAAGAAAGCGGAGGACTTCCGGGCATTCGGTTTTACCTTTTGGAGGCAAATCGGTAGAATTATACTTATTCTTATGGCAGGGTATAGTTTGCATCTTCCATTTCATTCTTTATCAAGAACTCTTAACGAAGCTACAAGCGAGCAGTTAAACTCATTTTTTGCAGTAGATATTCTTCAGACTATTGCTGTAGGGTTATTTATTTTGTTGTTCATTATAATTTTGTTGAACGATGAAAAACAGCAATCGTTTTTGGTATTAGCGGGAGCGTTGTTTTTTATTCTATTTGCTCCTAAAGTATGGGGCTTTGATTTCGACCGGTTTTTGCCCGTTTATCTGTCTGATTATTTAAATACAAGGAATGGTTCTTTATTCCCGCTTTTCCCCTGGCTTTCGTTTATGTTCTTCGGTTTTTTGTTCGGTAGATTTTATTTACATAAAAAGACAATAGGGAAGGAGTTTCACTTTGATAAATCGATTCTAATCCTTTCGTTAGTTTTCATATTAGCCGGTCATCTTTTAGTGTGGAAAGAGTTTCCTCTTTATTTCAAACTTCCAGTTCCTAATTACTTCTTTTTTATTTTAAGACTTGGGTATGTATTACTGATTCTCTATGCAAGTAAAATTATTACAGAAAGATTTGATTTTAACAAATCGTTTTTACTTGATGTAAGCAGGGAATCCCTTCTTGTTTATTGGCTGCACCTTGTAATTTTGTTCGGTCAATTCTGGGGCGGGAAAAGCATTGTACAAATTGTTGAAAATTCTCTTAGTTTAATAGAAGTGTCTTTCGCAACAATCTCGTTAATTCTATTTATGATAGTTGTTGCAATATACTGGGGTAAAATAAAAGCCGCCAAACCAGTTTTTGTTAGGAATTTTCTGTTGGCGGCTATAGCAATATTTTCGATTTACTTCTTTTTAAGATGATCCTGTTTCTTATTTTTTTTTGGAGCCCATTCTTTTAGAAACGCCATAAATTTTTCTTTGCTGTAACCTTTATCGGATTCAAGTACACCGGTATCCTGCGAATGAAATAATTCTCCCTTCTTACTTAAAACAAAGAAGTGGGGATAACCCGGTATCTTGGGAAATTTTGAAAGAAATTTTTCATTCTTATTCTCTTTACTATAGTTGATTTTTAGGACAACAAAGTTAGAATGCAAAAAGCTCTTTATTTCTTCATCCTGTTCAATGAACTCATCAAGGCGGTGGCACCAAATACACCACTCGCCGCCGATGTCAAGTAGAATTCTTTTATTTTCAGTTGTAGCTTTATTTACTGCTTCCGCAAGTTCTTTTTCAGGGTCTGCATTCGGATCGAACTTGACTCTTTCGGATTTTGTTTTTGTTGAATCAATCGCAAATGAGTAACAAGCTGAGGTGAAAAGTAATAAAATCAAAATAGTATTAACTAATGGTTTCATCATATTCTTTCTATAGTAATTATTTAATAAAAACCTTTGCAACATCAATTAGCAATGATGGTTTATTGATTAATGCGGTTGTAAATAGTTTCCCTAATGTTCTTTTATCCGAAGGCACCTTTAAAAAAGAATCTGCAATAGAATTAAATTTTTCATCAGTAAAGTCGTAGATGCCGTTTTTAATTCTGTCGTAAATCTCATGTTTTTTCCCGTATCTATCTTGCCATTCACTGTCGTAATTAAATATGTGTTCAGGTTTATTCATTTTAATTGATTCACCTGCGATTCTACCTGCAATACTTCCGCCGAGCATTCCGCTTGCAATTCCACCGCCGCTTAACGGATTAACCTGTCTTGCAGCATCTCCGGCAAGCATAATTCCCTGTACGGAAATTTTTTCAAGTGTTATACTGCAAGGGACTCCACCGGCGATACTTGTTAATACTGATGCATCGGGATAATGTTCTGCCATGAATTCATTTAAGAAAGATAAAGCGGATTTTTTCTTCCCTTCAAGTCCGCTTATACCTAAACCGATGTTAGCAGTATTATTACCTTTCGGAAAAATCCATAAGTAACCGGAGGGAGCAACATTCTTCCCGAAATAGAAATAGCATGTTTCATTATTGATATCTTTAATATTACTTACAGTATATTGAACGCAACATTCCATATCCCTGAAGTCAACATGTGTTTTCAGTCCTGCCCATCTGCCAACTCTTGATTCAACACCGTCAGCAGCAATAACAATTTTTGCATTAACTTCTTTTTGTTCACCGCGGTATTCATACTTTACACCGGTCACTTTATCATTGTTGAATAAAAGTCCGTTTACATAAGCACGGGTCAATATTTCGGCACCCGCTTCGGATGCTTGTTTGGCTAATTCGTAATCAAAAATTCTTCTCTCAAGAACATAACCTTGCTGATCAAATTTCAAAACAACTTCGTTGCCGTTGGGAGCGATAAAAGAAAACTTATCAACTTCAGCGCAAATCCACTTTTTGTCAGGTTCAACGAACTCCGCTAATCTATCTTTACTAACAGCTTCACCGCATCGAACGGGGTAACCGACATCTCTATCTTTCTCAAGTACTAATACTGAAACTCCCTGCGAAGCTGCATACTTTGCAGCTACCGAGCCTGCTGGTCCTGCGCCGACAACAACAATATCATATTCACTTTTCATATAGCTAAAGTTTAACCCCGTTTTTATTAAATAATATTACTTCAATCGGGCAAGCCCAAACACATTTAGAACAATTGGTACACAGCGGATCAATAATTCTTATTGCAGCCTCCTTTAATTCGATTGCATCCTCTGGGCAGACTCCTACGCAGCAACCGCAGAAGTCGCATTTATCCGGTAGAATTTCAATCATCAATATTCCGTTTTTTGCCTGTCGGTACATAATTCTTCTAACATTTATCAACTTTATAAAATTCAATAGACAAAATACGAATAAAAGATTTTTCTATAAATGTAAACAGCTCTAACAACCATAAAAGAATTAGCGATGGGAAAAAACGGACTTTTCTAAGAAAAACTGGTTGAGCGGGCAGCGTAATCAATATTTTACTTTTCATTATCTAAACTATCAATTATATTTAAAGCGTAAGAATTAATTAACTTGTAATGAATAAACTAATAGATAAAACAATTGCTGTAATAGCAATATCCCGCCCGCTTAATTTTATTATTACTTTTGTTTCAATTGTTGTAGCCGGTCTGATTTCTTCATCGAGTGAAATCTTTACTCACGCTATTTTTTATGCCGGTATGGCAGGTGCTTTTGCAAGTGCCGCAGGCAACATTATTAACGATTATTATGACGTAGAAATTGACAGGTTGAATAAACCCGATAGAGTTCTACCATCGGAAAGACTAACTAAAAGAGAAGCCTTGTTCATTTACATGATATTCGTGCTCGTTTCTTTTAACTTTGCATTAAGAATAAATATTGCATCTTTCTTCGTGGTTGTCTTTGCTTCGCTTATTATTTTTTTATACTCGTTCAGATTAAAACGAATACCGTTATTCGGGAATTTCGTTGTCGCTTTTCTTACAGGACTTGCATTTATATTCGGCGGTATTGCGGTGGACAATTTTTACGGTGGTTTAATACCGTTCGGTTTTGCTCTCATAATCAATTTTATAAGAGAAATTGTCAAAGATATGGAAGACGTTGAAGGAGACCGGAAAGAAAAGGTAATTACATTCCCGATAAAGTATGGTTTTCCATTATCGAAAAAAATAGTTACGGCCTCTACCATAGTATTGATTGTATTTACATTAATACCTTTCGTATTTCAGATTTACAAAATCAAGTTCTTTATTATAGCCATGGTAGTAATAAACCCGGTTCTTCTTTATATGCTGAAATCGCTTTACGGCAACAGCTCAAAAAGTAATCTATCAAGACTTAGTATGATAATTAAATTAGTTATGATTGTAGGTTTAATAGCAATATATATAGGTGTATGAGAAAGTTTGACGATTCATTTAGAAGCGGCGATATTCGCATAATTGCAGGTGTAGACGAAGCCGGTAGAGGTCCTTTAGCCGGTCCCGTTATTGCAGCAGCAGTTATTTTTTCGCCGGAAGTTGATATTGAGGGGATTAATGATTCAAAAAAATTATCTGAAAAAAGACGGGATGAACTCTTTCCGTTAATAGTAGAGAAAGCTCTATGCTTCGCCTATGATATTGTGTCAAACAAAACAATTGATGAAATTAATATCCTGAACGCATCATTACTTGCAATGAAAAATGCATCTGAAAGTCTTAAAATAAAACCGGATCTGGTTTTGATTGACGGGAATAAAGCATTTAATTCATCACTCAATACAAAAGCTATTATTAAAGGGGATGCTAATTCTTTTTCGATTGCTGCTGCATCTATCGTTGCAAAAGTTTTACGAGACAAAATTATGATTGATCTCCACGATGATTTCCCCGCTTATAACTGGGCGAAAAACAAAGGTTACCCGACTAAAGAACATATAGCAGCAATAAAAGCGAAAGGAGCGACACCGTTTCATAGAAAGTCTTTCTTAAGAAATATACTGGGTGAACAGTATGAGTCTTTCCGGTAAAGAACTCGGTAAAACAGGTGAAGATATTGCCGTTAAATTCCTTACAGGAAAAGGTTATGAAATTGTTCAACGAAACTATCGTTATAGTAATGCTGGTGAAATAGATATAATTGCAAAAGACGGCGATTATATGGTATTTGTAGAAGTAAAAACAAAAGGAAATCTCGAATTCGGTTTACCGGATCATGCTGTATCAAAAGGGAAACTGAAACAGGTCAGGCGAATAGCAGAATACTACCTTTATGATAAAGAAATTAAAGAAACGAACTGCAGGATAGATGTAATTGCAATCCTTGTTGAAAAAGATGAAGTGAAATCTTTAAATCATTATGAAAATGTAATGCCGTTATGAAAACAACATCTACTAAAGTGAGATTAATAACTATTCTCTTTTTTATTCTGATCCTTGAACCCATCAAGCTTATTGCACAGGAGAGAAATGAATTACCGGGTACGATTAATATTATATCTGCAAATGCAACATATTTAACTACTGTTACCGATACTTCACACGGCAGTGGTGGTCCAGATATAGGTTTGCGGGTACTTACTATATTCGTTAATGATTTATATGAGTTGGTACTAAAAATCAAACTGAATGGGGAAGATTTTTATTATGTAAAACCATTGAAAGTCCGGCTTGTTTTTAATGATGGTTATCAGAAAATTGAGTATATAAACATAGAGGAACAAAAACTTGATAATCACCGATTTCATGATTTTTATTTATCACTTAAACTCAATCGAAAAGGGTGGGCAAGGCTATTTTTAGAGTCATGCGACGAGCCTGACGATACACCGGGTGAAAAACCGATTATTTTCAGTGAAACTAGTGTCTACTTTGAGTAGCTTTTTCTATTAAGAATAAATGTAGAGACGCAGCTGTTACTGAGCTTGTCGAAGTATGCTACGTCTCTACACAACAGTACTTAATAATTATATCTGACAGTATATTTTAAAACCGTCTCTTTACCGGCTTTAACTGGTACCTTAAATAAAACAGTTTGAGCGTTAATTTTTTCATACTCTATAGAATAATTTCTTAACTCCCAGTATAAACCGAGATAACGTTCAACATCAACAACAATATCTTCATCTTTTCTATTCTTTACTGTTATTTCAATTGTTGTCTCGTGAACTTTATCTGTAATTCGTTTATAATCGGTTTGAACTTCTTCCGCTACAATATCAAAAGCATCACCGATTTTCAATTTGATTTTTTCATCTTTCGGAGTATGGTCTATTAAATCTTCACCGACGAATTCAAGTGTCTGTCCATCGGATTTGTACAACCTCACTTTCCCTTTCGGCATCGGAACGCCAAGGTTGTTCTTTGCCGAATTATGGAATTCAATTGCAACAGCTACTTTATTTCCGCTTCCCGAACCTCTGTATCCCCAATTGTTTTTGTAAAGATATCGTTTTGTAACCTTTACATTTTCAGCTTCAAACAGAGAGATTTGTTTTGTTTCATTTTGTGCAAGTGTGGTCGGTCTTTGTAAATTATAAATATGGTATTCGAAGAATTGCTTTTCTTCAAACTGGGCAGTTCCTTTAGCTGAATAGTCTGCTGCTTCTAATCGTTCCATATACATTGGTTGAGGAGATTTAATTAGGTTTACATCGCCTGCAACCAGCTTTAGTGTTGCATCTTTGTATGAAACTCCCGAGTTGTTATTAATACTAACCCATGAGTTTAAGTCGATCATTTTATCCTCTTTATCGAGTACCGCAACATATTCGGCATGCCAGTTCATACCGCTTGTTTGATACGTAATCTCTACATCCTGTTTACCTGCTTTATTTGCATTCGCAATACAAACAAGTGTCGGTTT
>DAIRET010000159.1:0-6778 GCA_036795455.1 Ignavibacteriaceae bacterium | reverse complement strand
TTCTATAAGCATTCCGCCCCGCTGGGGCTTTGATGTTTTTACTCCATCCATTAACACGGCAATTTGTTGCGACGTATTGTTGCGGAATACTCAACTCCTGAAATGAACTAAATTCTAACCGGGTCATGCTGGAATTAATTATTTCCATTTTTCCAGGCAGTTAATTGATTTTAGCCAATTATTCAGTTAATTTTGAAGTGAAATAATTACTCAATTTACTTTCCGGGGCAAATAGATAATAGTTACGCCTCCAGAACCGGTATAACACATAAAACATTCCCGCCATAAGCGATGGAAATCCGGTTGTTTCTGCTGGTCCCGGCTTGATTAATTAGAAGCGGAGGCAAATGTATACAACAATAAAATAAGGCACTTATGAGTCAAGAAACAAACAAATCGTACGAAGAGAAGAAACGAAGATTTCTTTACAAGAAGAAACAAAAACAGAAAGCAGATAGAGTTAAGTTTGCCCAGCCCGGTGTAAAAAAAATCTCTATTATAGTCCCGCTGTATAACGAAGAAGAATCACTCCAGCCCCTTTCATCGGAATTAAGAAAAGTAGGTTACGGTAACAATCTCGATTTTGAAGTTCTTTTTATAGATGACGGCAGTACGGATAATTCATTAAAAGTAATTAAAGATATTTGCCGCGGGGATAGAAGATTCAAATATTACAGCTTCCAGAAAAACTACGGAAAATCGGCAGCTTTACAGGTCGGGTTTCAATATGCAACCGGTGATACTGTAATTACTATGGATGCCGACCTTCAGGATGACCCTGCGGAAATACCTGCACTAATTGCAAAGTTAGAAGAAGGATTCGACATGGTTTCCGGGTGGAAAAGAAAAAGATACGACCCGTTTATTAAAAGACAATCCTCAAAATTTTTCAACTTTATTACACGTCTTTTCAGCGGAATCAAAATACACGATTTCAACTGCGGGTTGAAAATTTACCGTAAAATAGTAGTTGACAATATTAAGGTGTACGGCGAACTACATAGGTATATCCCCGTACTGGCTCACTGGCAGGGTTTTTCGATTGCCGAAATCCCGGTACAGCATCACCCGAGGAAGTACGGAAAAACAAAATTCGGAATATCACGCTTCTTCAAGGGTTTCGTTGACCTTGTTACTGTTGTATTTATTACCCGTTACGTCAAACGTCCGATGCATTTATTCGGATTTTTGGGTGCATTCTTTTCACTTGTAGGAATATTAATCAACGGTGTTTTAACGTATGAATGGTTGTTCAAAAATATGCCGTTAAGTAACCGCCCGATGTTGTTCCTCGGTATTTTATTAATAATTGTTGGATTCCAGTTCTTCTCAACCGGTTTACTCGGAGAAATGATGGTACATAATTCCCAAAGAGAAGATGAATATACAATTAAGGACAAAACAGTATAATTTTTAACTATACTCATTTTTCAGTAATAAAAGAGAGTAGATGCATTACGACCCTGTAAAAGATGTGTTCGCTTCGGCGATTAAAAAAAATCCATCATTAAGGATTTTATTCTACAAACTGCTTGACATGATGTTCCTAAGGTCATGGTATGTTAGAAGAGAGCTTAAAGCAATCAGAATAAAACTCAACGGCAAACTAAATATTTACGATGCCGGTACCGGTTACGGACAGTATTCATACTTCATGGCAAAAAAGCTTCAACCGAATAAAATTTATGCGGTTGACGTTAAAGAGAACTGGATTAAAGACTGTGAAACATTCTTTAAAGCAAAAGGTTTTAAAGAAGTTGCTTTCGGTATAGAAGACCTGACGGAGATTAAACACAAAGAACAGTTTGATCTGATTGTTTGCGTTGATGTAATGGAACACATTGTTGAAGACGTTAAAGTTTTTTCAAATTATTACAACGCACTCAAAACCGGGGGCGTTTTATTGATTAACACTCCGTCAATATTCGGCGGAAGTGATGTTCACGATGACGATGATGAAAGTTTTGTCGGCGAACATGCACGAGACGGTTATTCGTTTGAAGATTTACGGGATAAACTTTCACCGCTCGGGTTTCATAATTTCAAGCATAAGTATTCTTACGGGTATTGGGGAGATAAAGCATGGCGGCTCGGTATTAAGTACCCGATGCTTGCGCTTAACAAATCGAAAGTATTATTACTGCTTCTCCCGTTTTATTATTTAGTTACATTAATCCCGGTTTTGATACTGATGTTTGTGGATTATAATTCCAACAACAAAGTTGGTTCGGGTATTACTTTCATAGCAGAGAAAAAATAATTTATCAAAGTAAATAGAGTTTGTCGGAGAGTAAATGTCAAAAGCAAAAAAAATAGTTAAACCGCAAAAAGTAAAAGAAGGTTTCTTATCCAATTTTGATCTGGAAAGCATACTGCCGCAAAAGTATCACATTCTTGCTGTAGTTCTTATAATCTTCATCCTCTTTTTGGCGTTTCTTAGCCCGATGTATTTCGGAGGAAAGACTTTCCAATCGGGTGATATTATAGCTACAAAATCAATGCAGCCATACATCGAAAAGGATAGGGATGGATTTAGTTTATGGAATCCGCACATTTTCTGCGGAATGCCTGCTTACGGAATAGGTACGACATTCCCCTGGTTTAACCTGATTGCAACAGTGTTTACTTTCTTTAGAGATATTTTCACAAGTTTCTTCGCAGTTGAATATTCACAGTGGAGTTTTTACTTGATCTTACTCGGGATAACATCCTTCTTCTTTATGAGGTATGTTACAAAAAATACGCTTGTAAGTTTATTTACCGGGGTTGCAACTGCATTCAGTACGGGTATAATCGTATTTTTGTTTATAGGGCATGTAACTAAGTTGACATCGCTCTGTTTTTATCCCCTCCTATTTTTAATACTGTACAGGTTCCAGGAAAAGATAAAGATAATCGATTTTCTTTTCCTTGTTATAGTGATGCAGCTATTGATACAGGGTTTTCACGTACAGATTATTTTCTACACTGTTTTCGCCGTCGGGATTTATTACCTATATTACTTTATAAGGAG
This sequence comes from Ignavibacteriaceae bacterium, assembly GCA_036795455.1. GTDB lineage: Bacteria > Bacteroidota > Ignavibacteria > Ignavibacteriales > Ignavibacteriaceae > DAIRET01. The sequence continues at coordinate 3,765 of DAIRET010000159.1, read as the reverse complement.
CCTTGTTAAAAAAGAGAATGAAAAAAGGAACAACTTATTAAAGTCGGCGGGGTTGTTTGCGATTGCAAGTATAATAGCGATTCTGATTTCAGCGGATAACCTAACTCAAATATACGAGTACACTCCTTACTCCACACGCGGAACAGTAGGTATACTTGAATCAACTACAGGTAAAACCGAACAGTCCGAATCGGATTTTTACGATTATCATACAAACTGGTCATTCTCCCCGGGTGAAGTACTTACTTTTATTATTCCTTCTTACTACGGTTTCGGTAATGTAAAGTACCAGGGACCTCTGACAAACAACCAGGAAGTTGAGGTAAACACATACTTCGGACAAATGCCTTTTGTAGACGTTGCAATGTATATGGGAGTACTCGTTTTCTTTTTCGCGCTGTTTGCAATATTTACAAGATGGAAAGAGCCGATGGTACAGTTCCTTACTATCCTATCTGCTGTTGCGTTACTTATTTCATTCGGAAAAACTTTCCCGGTATTGTTCGACATACTGTTTTATAATCTTCCCTACTTCGACAAATTCAGAGTACCTTCGATGATGCTTGTTTTGGTTCAGTTATCAATGCCGGTTCTTGCCGGGCTTGGTATAATGAAGGTTATTTCATTAAGAAATGAACCGGATGCAAAAGCGATGAATTTATTAAAGTATGGAGCTTATATATTCACCGGATTTTTTGTATTGGGAATTCTACTCGGCGGAAGTTTATCCACCTGGTTTACAGAAAGAATAAATGATTATGCTGCCGGAGTTGAAAAAGCACGTCCGCAGTTAGCCCAGCAATACCGTGCTTTATCGGAATTCGCCTCCGGTATGTTTACGGGTGATTTCCTTGTTGCATTTGCTTTTTCAGCTCTTGCTTTCTGGGGAAGCGTTGTTTATGTAGGCAGAAAAATCAGTTCGGATATCCTTATAACCGGGATTATTCTTTTAACAGTAATTGATTTATGGAGAATTGATTCCCGCGGCGCAAAATATTCCGATTCTCCCGACATACAGAACATGTTTTCTACACCGGATTATATCACTGCAATAAAAAATCAGAAAGAAGATGAACCGTTCAGAATGCTTAACATGAAGCAGGACGGCTCACTCGGCTCGTTCAACCAGAACTCAAATTTTAATGCTTATTTTCTTGTTGAAGATTTTTACGGCTATTCCGGGATTAAACCGAGAGCTTACCAGGATTTGATGGATGTTGTCGGTCCGTTTAATGAAACACTCTGGCGAATGCTGAATGTAAAATATTTAATATTCGATAGGCAGGCTCCTTTACCGGGATTATCACCAATTTATTCAGGTGAGAAATCATTTGTTTATAAAAATGAAAACGTGCTGCCGAGAGTTTATCTTGTAGATTCAGTTGCATTACTTCCCAATATTGATGTACTGAAAATGATTAAGGAAAATTCATTCGACCCGAAAACGGTTGCTTATGTACACGAAACAAAACCAGATGTTGAGAAACCGGATTCAACCGCTTACGTTAAAATACTTCATTACAGCGATGAGAATACAAAAGCCGAAGTTAATGCAAGCGGTAACAATTTTGTTTTCTTCGGTAATACTTATATGCCCGCAGGCTGGAAAGCCTTACTGAATAATGAAGAAGTTGATATTCATAGAACAAATCACGGATTTATGGGAGTAGTAGTAACCAAAGGGAAGCATACGCTTGAATTCGTCTATGCTCCTTCAAGTTTTTATATGGCTAAATATCTCGTTCTTATTTTAAGTTCGGTAGTTATGCTCGGAATGATAACAACTTCATTCTTCGAGTTTAGAAAAAACAAATTGCAAGGTAAGAGTAAATAATTGCAGAACAACGAGCCTGTAAACACCAAAATAAATTTCAACTCGGAGGCGTTTAAGAAGTATTTCGCCAACACTTCATGGCTATTTGCCGAAAGAGTTACAAGGTTACTTGTTACTTTTTTAGTCGGTGTTTATATAATCCGTTACCTCGGTCCCGATCAATTCGGACTATTAAGTTATGCTACAAGTTTTGTCGGGTTGTTTTCTGCGTTTGCGACACTGGGGCTTGAAAGCATTCTTGTTCGTGAACTTGTAAAAACACCTGAAAAAAGAGACACTTTTTTAGGCTCGGTGTTTACATTAAGAATAATCGGCGCATTAACTGCAATTGCATTAATTGGTGTTGCCGTTATAATTTCTGCCGACGATTTATTCACTGTTGTATTGATCTTCATTATTGCTGCTTCAACCATCTTTCAAACTTTTAATGTAATCGACAGCTACTTCCAGGCACGCGTACTTGCCAAATACTCGGTTTACATGCAGTCGAGTTCAATGGTTATTACATCGGCACTAAAAATACTTTTAATACTTTTTGAATACCCGCTGGTTTACTTTGCAGTAGTAACAACACTTGAAAGCGTGGTTCTCTCGTTCGGTTATGTATTTGTATATAAAATTCAGAATCTCTCTATTCTCAAATGGAGATTTAATAAAGAGGTTGCAATTCAATTTCTGAAAGATGCCTGGCCTTTAATACTTGCGGGATTGGCAATAGCGATTTATATGAAAATCGGGCAGATAATGATAAAGAAAATGATGAGCAACGAAGAAGTCGGTTATTATGCTGCTGCAGTCCGTTTATGCGAAGCATGGTATTTTATCCCGATGGCGATTACAACATCGCTTTACCCGGCTATTGTAAATGCAAAAAAAGTTAGTGAAGTATTATACTTAAATCGGCTGCAAAAACTATACGATATTATGGCGTGGATATCAATCGGGATTGCAATACCGGTTACGCTGTTTTCGGAATTAATAATAAAGATACTCCTCGGCACTCAGTATTTGCCTGCTGCCCCTGTACTTACAATTTACATTTGGGCTGGAGTTCCGACCTTTTTAGGAGTTGCTTCAAGCCAATTTTTAATTACAGAGAATTTGACAAAATTTTCATTCTATCGCACTCTTATTGGAATGGTGATGAATGTAATTCTGAATTTTATTTTAATCCCTGCTTTTGGTATAATTGGTTCGGCATTTGCAACTTTGATTTCATATTCCTTTGCTACCTTTTCGATAGGCATTTCCAGAAAAACTTTCCCACAATTAATAATGATTTTAAAATCGATATTTTTAGTAACTATTATAAACTATGTGAAAAACAGATGGCTATTACAAACAAAGAAAGATTAAAAACTATTTTTGAATTGCTCCAAAAACCTAAAACATTCAGAGCACTTCTCTCTTTAAACCATACCGGGTATTTAAAAGATAACGGATGGTTTAATTCTTTCGAAAGACAAATTCCTATTGACTCCAATAGCGAACCTATTCCATGGACTACTTATCCTTTTATTGATTTCATAAAACCACGATTGAACAATGAGCTAACAGTGTTCGAATATGGTTCCGGCTATTCAACACTTTTCTTCGCCAGGTATACCAAAGCAGTTACTTCAGTTGAGCATGATGAAAATTGGTACAATGAACTCAGAAGGCGAACACCAGTAAATGTTGAAATACTATTGAGGGAGAAAAACCTTTTCGTAAAATCAATCGAAGAAAAGAATAAGAAGTATAATCTAATCTTTATTGACGGCGAAAACAGGGTTCAATGCTTAAAAGAATCGATCACCCACTTGGAAAATAATGGAGTGATTATCCTTGATGATTCGGAAAGAGAGGAATATGTTGAGGGGATTACTTTTTTATCCGCTAATGGATTTAAACAGATAGACTTTTGGGGTATTTCCCCGGGGTGTCTATAT
>DAIRET010000158.1:0-6827 GCA_036795455.1 Ignavibacteriaceae bacterium | reverse complement strand
CAGCTTTTAACTGAATACCGTCTTTTGCAACGGCAGCAACAAGCGGAGTTTCAACTACTTTCGGCAGAACCGACATTTTTACTGCTTCTAGAACATCTCTTCCGGCTAAGTCGATTGCGGTTGCGCGTTCAAATGATAATCCTAATTTTGCTTTATCTGCCGAGACAAGGGCATTAACAACTTTTTCTACATGTCCACCGGCAAGATAATGAGCTTCAAGTTTCCCGGTTTCAAGAGGAATCCCGGCTTTTGATGCTGTAATCAGGCTTCTGACAATAACATGCGGAGGAATTTTTCTTAGACGCATCCCAACGAGGTCTTTGAAAATCTTTACTTTGACTCCGGCAAAATACGCAGTTATGTATAACCCTAACGGTACGAAGTAAAGAATTATAAAAATAAAAATAAAAATGGCTATCAGAATCAAAACTGATAATCCGGCAAGTGCTTCCATATAAGTAACTCCTTAAAATTTTCTTTATAATAATAACATTAATTTGAGTTATTAGCAAATTTAACAAATTCACACTGTTGTAAGTTTCAAAGTATCCAAGACTAAGTTTTATCTTATGAATTTGATGGACCTCCCACTATTCCTAACCTTGCTAATTAAATGAGTTGTTCTAACTCAAGTCGATAACCCTGTCGATAAATGTCTTTATAAAGAGAGATAACAATCAACAATTTCTTGTACTGGATGTAGTTGGTCCAAACTACTATTAATCATTACTGCAATTGTTGTTTTTCTTTCGGGTGAACGAAGTATTACAGTCGAGTAACCCATAATATTGCCGCCGTGTCCCCAAAATCCTTTGTATTCCATTATACCTAACCCATAACTCATTTTAGCTTCATCCCATGCAATAGTTTTTTTTCTTTCTTGGTGAGTTGAATCTGAAATGAGAGAACCACCTGCGCAAGCCTCTATCCATATCTTTATATCTTCTATATTCGAAATCATTGCACCTGCACTCCACGAAAGGCAGGGAGTTAAAAAATCGGTATAATCCTTTTTTATTTTATTGTCTGCATCAACTATATAACCTTTTGAATATGGAATACCGGCAGGGAAAGATATGACAGTAGGGAAAAAAGTATTATTCAAGTGTAACTTGTCTATTAACCTGGTTTTAACTTCATCTTCAATTTTGTTACCGGTTATCTGCTCGATGATCAAACTCAATAGATATGTGTTTGTATTTGAATAATGAATACCATCACCGGGGTTGAAGTAGAAGGGAACATCTTTTGCCCAGGAAATAACCTCCAACGGTGTAATCGGTTTTTCAGGATGGTTAGTTATCCACTCCACAAATGCTTCTGTTTCCCAAAAATTGAAAATACCGCTTGTCATGTTGCATATTTGTCTAAGTGTAACTTCATCCGAGCGTTGAAAATCCGGGAAAAACTTTTGTAGCTTGTCATCAAGTGAAACTTTTTTTTCGTCAACTAATTGGAGAAAAACCGTAATTACAAAAGTTTTTGTAATACTTCCTATTCGAAATAATATATTATTTTTCATCGGTTCATTAGTTGCAATATCCGAAATCCCGAAACTTTTAATATAATCGAAGTTAAGTTCATCCGACCATAATGCAATAACAACGCCAGGGGAGCTAAAATCGATATCCTCGTATCCAGCTTTTTTTACCTTTGTTGTAAGTGAATCCCCAACTCTATTAATAATATTTTCTATTTGATCTGTTTTTGAAGTATCGGGGTTGTTTATTTGTTTGTTGGAACACGAAAAAAATATTACTGTTAATAAGACGAAAAAAAATCTTGTTTTCATCGTGGTTCCTTTATTACTAAAGTATGTGATGGTATTATTCATTTAATATTTTGATGAACTGTTTTAATAGACCCTGCGTATAGTTATACTGTTCCATAAAACTTGTCATGTTATTTGAAAAATTCCAGAAATTAGCCAAAAAAGTGATAGATAAATCATTTTCGGGATTATAAATTGTTTTTGAAGAATACCCTGCATGTGCCCCAGTATGACCATAACCGATTCCTTCAAAATATTCTACTCCCAAACCGAATTTGTCAACCGGGTTATCGGAATAGTCCTCCATTAGAGAGATATTCTCTCTTGAAATACCTGTATTTCCTGATAAAAGCAGCTTAATCCACTTGTTCATATCGAAAAAAGATGAGATAATATTACCTTCTGCAATGTTAAAGGACATATTTGATTTAGTTACATCAAAACAGCCATCGGTAGTTATATAATAACCTTCCACAAAGGGCTCAGGTATTAAATTATCAGTACTGATAAAAGGAACAGAAGTTGAGGAGAGATTATTTTTAATCAATATTTCATCTACAATAAAATCAACATAGCTTTTACCCGATGCTCTTTCAATTATTTTAGCGAGCACCTGAAAACCTGTATTTGAATAGTGAAAGTCAGTTCCAGGTTCCGAATAGTATATCTGGCAATCGGAAACAACCTTGATTAATTCATCAATTGTAAATTGATAATCAATCCCGGAATTTTGAATTCTATAAGCGTAATAAGATGATCCGGCATACGGTTGATCGACATTTGCCGGTATCAGATCATTTGCAATATCATAGACGCCGGCTCTATGCTGCAATAACTGCTTAATTGTTATTTTGTTTTTGTAAGGAATATTGAAATCCGGATGATCCGGTAAATAAGATTCTGTAGAACCGGGCAAAAGGTGTGAAATAGTATCGTTTATATTTATTTTACCTTTTTGATGAAGAAGCATTATAGCCGCTGCTGTAAACACTTTGGTATTACTTGCAATCCTATAACGGTTCTTTTCATTTAATGTATTTTTGTTAATTGTCTTAAAGAACCGTTCTGCTCCTTTAATTGTAATGTAACACCCGATTCCGCAGCTATCAGGGATGTTATTCTTTTGAGAATAATCACTCCATGAACTATCTAAAAAATTTTGAATTAAATTAAACTTTGCTGTATAGTCTTGAGTATCAGTGGATACCGCGTCGTCATTACATGAATACAACAAAAAAGCTATAACCAAAACAGTAAATAACCTTATCATAATGTCCTCACAAAACTTAAAATTATTTATCCTTAACGCTTTAAAAGGAAGAATCCTATTGCTTCTTTAACTTAATAAGAATAATCTTCTCCGTACATTGTTTTAATAAAATTCACGGTGAGTGCTGTAAATGGATTATTTGGATAGAGCGTACAGTTGAAGCAAATAACTATTGTAGCATCTTTTTCTTTACTATGCCATATATTGGTTTGGTAGCCTGGTAAAGCACCTGTATGCCCATAAAAGGATCCAAATCGTTTAATGCCAAGTCCGTAGGAGATTATATCATCTTCTGCTGTAAAGTGTTCGCTTAACCTTTTTTCTTGCATTGCTTCAGATAACAATCCGCCTTTCACAAGAGCTTCAACGTATTTCACCAACTCCAGTGGAGTAGAATAAGCTGATCCTGCAGCCCACGCCCAAGATATATCGTAGCGGTTAGTGTGGTCATCATTTTCAATATAATCACCGTAGTAATAACCTTTTGCATTATTTCCGGGGAATGTTAAACCGGAGTTGAGCAAACCTGTATTTGTCAATTGTAACTTCTGAAATATGCGGGTATTTAGTTCTGCATCTAATTGGTTCCCGGTGATTTGTTCTATTATTAATCCGAGTATTATATAGTTTGTGTTACAATAATAATAGGATGTTCCGGGCGAAAAATCATAAGGGTGGCTGAAGGAAAGGTCTACAAGCTCTTGAGGTGTCCATACTTTTGTAGGATTACCACCACCAAACACAAGATGATTGAATAAAGAATCACTGGTATAACTGAAAATTCCGCTGCGCATATTCAATAGCATGAGTATTGTAACCGAATCTGCTTTAGGATATTGCGGAAAAAACTTTGAGAGTTTGTCGGTTAATGAAAGTTTTCCTTCATCAATTAATTGAAGGGCAACCGTAGCAACCATTGTTTTTGTAACACTACCTATTCTGAATGTATTCTCTAAAGAGAGTGGTTGCTTATCGGGGATACTTGCAAATCCCGCAGCATATGACCAGTTGAGTCCCTTTTTATGATCAATGACGACTGCACATATCCCGGACATTTCCGTATTCTCCATGAGAGAATCAGTAAAGAATTTAAGTTGGTTAATTATTTTTTCGTTTTCGGTTTGAGTAGTCTCAGCAGGATTATCATCCTTACAAGAAACAAAGAAAAGAGAGAGGAGAGCAAAACACAACAAGAAATAAATCTTTTTCATACTAGTGCCTTTTTATATAAGATAATACGTTTAGAACAATATCGGTTTATCTATGTATAACAAAAAAAATTAGAAAACCGAGGTAAACTTAAACACGATTAATCTTCAAAGTCAATAGGTACTGATTAGATTATTTGAACATAATCAAGAATACTTTTTGGTATTCCATACCAAAAAAAATACTGTTAAATGATCCACTTCTTTAGTTTACCTCAAAATATTTCTTTCTAACCAAAGCATTTTTGTTATTGAAGTCAAATGATTAGCGAGAATTGATAATAAATTGAAGTACCTCTAATTACCAAATCTCAAGGTTATCAATTATTATTGAATTTGAGATAGGGTAAATATCAGTTATATTTGCAGTTGGATAAACGAAATTGTTATAAAAACTTCAATTTTTTCCTGTTTTGGGGATTTAGGAAGAATGATTTCGCGTTATCTTAAAAAAAGTGTTTTGGGGTTCAAAATCCTCGTATAAATTAAAAAGAATCAGAATTAAAGCACTACTTGTTGAGGAAACGAAATATTATAGATTTTTGTTTATATTTATATAAACTAAGGAAAAGAAAATGGACGGAAATTTTTCAGATAGATTATCAGATGTAATTAGATTAAGTAGGGAAGAAGCTCTCCGGCTGGGGCATGATTATATCGGTACGGAGCATCTTCTTTTAGGGTTGATTCGTGAAGGACAGGGAGTCGCTGTTAGAATTCTTAGGAATTTGGAATGCGATCTTGTCCGGTTGAAAAAAGCAATTGAAGATACTGTTAGACCAACAGGCGGAACTTTGACAATTGGGAATATTCCGCTTACTAAACAAGCAGAAAAAGTTCTAAAGATAACGCAAATTGAAGCAAAAATTTATAAAGCGGACGTTATCGGAACGGAACATCTTCTTCTTTCTTTATTAAGGGATGAAGATAATATCGCTACGCAAATATTGCATCAGTTTAATATCGGGTATGACAACATACGTTCCGAATTGAACATAATGTTGTCCAACAGGGAATCGAAATCGCAGCAGAAAGCAACCGCTCCTCAGCCGATAATTGATCGGAAAGTTGAAAAAACAAAAACACCGGTTCTGGATAACTTTGGACGTGATTTAACAAAGCTCGCCCATGAAGATAAACTTGATCCAGTTGTTGGGCGTGAGAAGGAAATCGAACGGGTAGCACAAATTCTAAGCCGGCGTAAGAAGAATAATCCAGTACTTATCGGAGAACCTGGTGTAGGTAAAACTGCGATTGCAGAAGGACTTGCATTAAGAATAGTCCAGAAAAAAGTACCGAGAATTCTACACGAAAAAAGAGTTGTTACACTTGATCTTGCAGGTTTGGTTGCAGGAACAAAATATCGCGGGCAATTCGAAGAGAGAATGAAAGCATTAATGAATGAACTTGAAAAAGCAAAAGATGTAGTTCTTTTCATTGATGAATTGCACACCATAGTTGGTGCAGGCGGTGCTTCGGGCTCTCTCGATGCTTCGAACATGTTCAAACCGGCTCTCGCACGCGGTGATATTCAGTGTATCGGTGCAACTACAATGGATGAGTATAGAAAGTATATCGAAACAGACGGTGCTTTGGATAGAAGATTCCAAAAGGTACTTGTTGATCCACCGAACTACGAAGAGACACTTCAGATATTAAATAATATTAAATTCAGATATGAAGAGCATCATAGGGTTAGGTATACTCCAGAAGCTATCGAAGGTGCTGTTAAACTCAGCAACCGTTATATCTCCGACCGACATCTGCCAGATAAAGCAATTGACGTAATTGACGAAGCCGGTTCGAGAGTGCATATGGGAAATTATGAAGTCTCCCAGGAAATTTTAACTCTTGAAGATGAGATAGAAAAAATCAAAGCAGAGAAAGCTTCGGTTGTTAAAAGACAGGATTATGAAGAAGCTGCAAGACTGCGGGACAAAGAAAGAAGGCTTCAATCCGATCTTGAAATTGCAAAGCGTGAATGGGAAACCAAAACAAAAGATTTAATTCATGATGTTACGGAAGAAGATATTGCTACAGTTGTTGCTATGATGACAGGGATTCCCGTAAATAGAGTAGCACAAACCGAAAGTGATAAACTCTTGAATATGGAAGAGGTACTGAAAGGCTCTATTGTGGGACAGGATGAAGCGATTTCAAAACTTACAAAATCAATTCGCCGTGCAAGAGCAGGTTTGAAGAATCCGAAGAAACCTATTGGAAGTTTTATCTTTTTAGGTCAGACCGGGGTTGGAAAAACAGAACTATGTAAAGTACTTGCAAAATACCTCTTTGATTCTGATGCAGCATTAATTAAGATTGATATGAGCGAATACATGGAAAAGTTTGCTGTGTCAAGATTAGTCGGTGCACCTCCCGGGTATGTCGGATACGAAGAAGGTGGACAGTTGACAGAAAAAGTGAGAAGAAAACCTTACTCGGTTGTTCTTTTTGACGAAATTGAAAAAGCTCACCCGGACATTTTCGGAATCCTTCTCCAGGTTCTTGATGAAGGTTTGCTGACGGATAGTCTCGGTAGAAAAGTTGATTTTAAGAATACGATAATAATAATGACCTC
>DAIRET010000157.1:0-6829 GCA_036795455.1 Ignavibacteriaceae bacterium | reverse complement strand
AACCAGATAACAACTGCTAAAATTACAGCCTGTAATAACACCGGGGTTTTTGATAATATTTCTACTGTTTTCTTTTCCCACGAATCCGGTGTAAAGTGCATTAGATACGCAAATACAAGCAAAACTATAATTATCGGGTATGCTTCAATGTATTGGAATAATACCTCGCCATGAAAATAAGTAAATATCTGGCTTAGCATATTTGAAAAATATTCCAGCGAAGGAGTTCTAAACAAAATTGAAGTGAATGCAATAATGTTAAATGTGAAGAATATCTGGAATGCTCTCAGTCCCTTTGAGCCTTTAATCCCGATTTTAGTGTAGAACGCATCCCTATATTTTTGAGTGGACATGGAAAAGATTAAATACGTGCTATGGAGAAGACCAAACACAATAAAAGTCCAATTTGGTCCGTGCCATAATCCAACAGCAAAAAATGTAACAAAAATAGCAATCGCTGTTCCGTAGTTTTTTAGATTTCTTAGTGAAATCTGTAAAGGACGGAAAAGATATCCGAGCAACCACGTGGAAAGAGATATGTGCCACCTTCTCCAATAGTCAGCTATACTGTTAGCTTTGAAGGGCCTGTTAAAATTGTCTATCATTTTAAAACCGAGCAACAATCCGACAGCAAGTGCTAAATCAGTATAACCTGAAAAATCGCAGTAACCTGCCATAGTTGCCCCGTATACCGCTAAAAGATTTTCAACACCTGTAAATCGCAGGGGAAATTCAAATACCCTGTCTGTAAAATTTAAACTGACATAATCGGCGATTACATATTTTTTAATTAATCCAGAACAGATTAAGAATACTGCCAGCCCGATTTCCTTATTAGTAAGGTTATACTCCTTTTCAATTTGCGGAATAAAAGTCGAAGCTTTGTCAATAGGTCCCATCAATAAATTCGGGAAGAAGAATATAAATAGAGTAAAATCTCTGAAACTATCTGTCGGTTCTATCATTTCGAAATAAATTTCGACAATGTAGCTCATTGCTTTGAATGTATAAAATGAAATTCCAATGGGAAGCAGAATTCTGAGTGGTTCAAACTCTCCCCCGGTTATACTCATTATAGTTTCAATAAGAAAATTTGTATACTTAAAGTAGACAAGAATTCCGAGATTGATTATAACGGTTGAAGTAAGAATTAACCGTTTTATATTCTGAGAAGCAGCTTTGAAAATAAACTTACCGCTGTAAAAATTCAGTATTGAGCTGAACAGAAGTAACGCAACAAAATAATTCGCTGCTTTATAGTAAAAGAAAAGGGAGAAGAAAATTAAAGAATAAATCCTGAGAGCATTATGTTTTGCAAATACCCGGTAAACAATCAGAACAGCGAGAAAAAAGAAAAGGAATAAACTTGTCCCGAATAAAAGAGGATCAAATCTATCATATTGAAACATTTCCAGCAGTCTTTGAAAATCAATGCTTTCCGGCATACTTTATTCCTCTCCGAATAATAAAAATTACTGAGCTGTTTTTGAATCTATCAACCTTTGAAGGTCACCAAGATTTTTTACCCTAAGAATCTCTATTCCCTTAAATTTAGTATTATACTCTTTTTCGATAGCAAGTATAATATTAATGTGGTTCAAAGAATCCCAACCCGGAACCTGGTTGGCAGTTGTTTCTTCCGTAAAATTGAAATCACTTAAATTCAATTCTTTATTTAGAACGCTTTTCAGTTTATCTGAAATCATTTTTTCTCCGTTGGATTATTTAAACTTTTTATATGCATCAATAATTGCTTTAGCTATCATTTCCCCTTTTTTCTTATTTCCTTCGTTGTTCATGTGCCCGTAATCTTTGGTTCCAAGTCCGGCATTTACCCATTCCACCATTGAACCTTCGCCACCCATTGCTTCGAACGAATCGTAAAATGCTATACCGGTTTCATCAACAATCTTCTTTTGCCATTCAATCATAACCGGAATGCCAGGGTCTGAAATTATCTTGCTCCCTCTTTTAAATCCTCTATCACCAATTCCGATCAATAAGAAACTTGCCTGCGGAAAAGCTGTTTTCATTTCATTAATCGCTTTTACCATTTGATTTCTGTACCAGGTATAATCTACCTTTCCAGCTTCAAGCATATTAGCACCAAATTGAATTATAAACAATTTATAGTTTTCATCTTTGCTAAACCCCTTTTTAATATCATCGGGAATATCTCTGAAAGATACTCCTGTGTTACCTCTCCATGCAAAATTATCTACTAGCACCCCGTTTCCATCTTCCAGACTTACACCAAAAAAGTGAGCTAGCCCTTCAGATGCTGTTAATTTAAATTTTGTTTTGTTTCCGTTTGCATTTAAAATCAGTCTTTTAACACCACTACCCGTTTCCAGTTTGACTGTTTTTTCAGGATCGTCATCAAATTGATATTTTAAGGAAGAAGCCTTTGCGTTGGTATAAAAAACTTTAACTGTTTTGAAGCTTTTAGAGCCCTCTGTAGTTCCACCAGCTTGATATTGTACCCAGCTGTTTCCTTCCGGTACTGAGGTAAAACCGTTAAGTCCGAATGGGATATTTTTATCTTTTCCATAAAGGACAGAAACTGTTTTCCAATCTTTTGAAAATGAATGTTTTGTTGTCGTTCTAAAAGTGATATCCTGTGCAGTGATTGATAAAAAACCTACACCTTTTCCACCAAACTGGTTTTGCAGTAATTGGCGAATATCCATAGTCATCATATCCCCTTCATTACCTGAATCGCTGTAATGAGCTACACGTATCTGTTTGCTTTTTGAATTTTTCAGTTCATTGAAAAAAAAACTCATTTGGTTGACGTTTCCTGAAAGCGGAACGTTCTTAATGCCTACCTGGGGTGAAGTTGAAAGCGGTTGATTTTTATCTGCATCACTAAAAACGACCGGAAATAGTGAGGCGAATAACTCTTCATTGTTATTCTGTTTCGCAGAAAAATCCAGTAGTGAATCAGGTTTAACATCCATAAAAAGATCAACCTGTTTTAGCTTAATGCCAAACACTGTAATATCTTTAGGGATATAATACATCAACATCAAAAAAAAGATAGTCAATACTAATAGTAATACTGGTTTGTTATTCGGATTTATTGATTTCATCATTTTCCTCTCATTTTCTCAAAAACCTAATTTATTTAAAACTTTTTCAACCTCTTCTGCCCATATTTTATATCCCCTTGGATTTAGATGTCCCCAAGAGTTTACTAAACTGTTCTTTATGTATATACCATTAGACATTTTAGCATTCAGGTCTATAAACTCAATTTTTTCTTGATTACAATACTCTTTCAATAATTTATTCAATTTTTCAACTTCCGGGTTACGGTTCTCCGCATTTGCCCATTCTTTTGTTGTATACAATGTAGATTGAACAACAACAATTATGCCTTTTGTCCTTAACTCCCTAATTATCCTTGTGTAATATTGAAAGACCTTATCAACTGGAATCCAACCGTAAATGTCATTAAGTCCGCCGGTAATGAAACAAATTTTCGGTTCTAACTTATAAATATAATGCAAACGTGAAAGATACCCTTCAAGTACATCGCTTGTTATCCCGCGTCCGACTACTTTTTCTCTACCGAGTAATTCATTCCAATCAGCTCCCTTAATATGGGAATCGCCGAAAAAAACAATATCTGCTTTTTTTGTTTTATAAATGTCGTAAAGACCGGTTTCCTGGATATATAGGGGATTTTTAGCAAATTCAGCCGAATCCTGTGCAAAACTTTTCACAGGCGTTATTCCACAAAATATTGCAAGCAAAAACAGGGTAAGCATTTTAACGGAAAAACCATTAATAAAGTATGAAATCAAAAAAGCAGTTTCCTAAATTTTTATCCGTTTATTTGAAAATTATGAATTGAACTCAGAAACCAATTAGTTACTTCCTCTAAGTTCAATGGTTCTAAAACATCATAATAATTTGTCGGGTTCAAATTTAACCATTTTTAAAAAAAATAAAAAGGAGAAAATGAAACCTGGTTGTAACGTTTTGTTTTCTCCAATTCCGCATTAAATCGTACATAAAAGAGATGCTGTGGAAATAACGGCAGTTTCGCTTCTCAATCTATTAACGGATAATTTGTAAAAATCATTATTTGAGAAAAACTCTAATTCCGAAATGTCGAAACCGCCCTCAGGTCCAAATAAAAAATATGAATTTTTCTCTTTTTTTATTGAAACGTCCTTCAATTTTTTCTCTGCTCCCTGGTGCAAAACAAAGAACTCACCTTCATTTTTAACTATAGAGGCAAGATTTTCCGAGTGAATTATCGAAGGAAGAAATGTTCGTAATGATTGTTTCATTGCCGATAAAACAATTTTGTTCAGCCGTTCCGCTTTCACATTCTTTTTTACAGAACGTTTTGCGGTATAGATAATAAAATTTGTTATTCCAAGCTCAACTGATTTTTCAAGAGCGAATTCAAATCTTTCAGGGTTTCTAAGAAGCGGGATACAGAAAAAAACATTTTGATAATTGTTTTTAAAACATGTAGTAGTGATTATTGCGGTTTCCAATTTCTCTTTTGCTGCTTTTTCAAATACCGTCTCAAATAATGAACCTTTTCCATCCGTAACAAAAATTTTATCCCCCGGTTTATGTCTCATCACGGTGGTCAGATGTTTTAATTCATCACCTTTAATGATGATTGTATTATTGTCAAGGTCTATCTCTTCAGAAAAATAAAGTTCGATATCTTTTAGCGAATTCCGGTTCAACATATTAAAAAGAGATTCCTAATGCAAAAATTATTTCACTATTAAATTTCTCGTTAAATGCCACTTCCATTCTCCCTATATTGTATGGAAGAACAAGTACTGTAAAACCAACTCCGAATCCGAATTTGAAATCATCAATTCCTAAAGTTTGATTCCTAAAATGGGTTGCGCCTGCGTCAATAAAAATATGGGGATAAAATCCGATGCGGTAAGTCAAAAGTTCTTTAGGAATAATCGGAAGATCGAAACTTAAATTCCACTCTTTAATTACAGGGTAACGTAATTCAAGCGAAGTCATAATTGTACTGTTCCCTTCCCTTCTATCGTTATGATGCCCGCGGACTTTCTCGCCATAACCGATAAAAGAGTGCTCATAATAAGGGATTGCGACCCCAAAAGTATGACGGGTGGCAAGTCTCCACTTTGCCGAAAAGTCGGAATAAATTTCTCTATACTCTTTATAGTCCGCAGAAATAACATTGTAACTTATGTCTTCTTTCGCTACCCCTTTAAGCTGATAATCGACTGAAAAAAATCTTCCGTTCAATGGGAATTGTGCAAGGTCGCGTGAATCGAAAGTGTACTTCAAACCGATAAACCCTGATTTGTCTATCCTTTGCCCTGAAGCAGAGATGCCGGGAAAATACTCCGGAGTTTCAACGTAAAGAAAACCGAAATAAAGTAACAGCCTGTTATAAAGATCGAATCTTCTGCCGAAACCGACATAGTTATTGATGTGTGTCTGTTCGAAATCTTTCCCGTAAATACTTTTAGCAATTCTACTCTTATTCATTATTGTTCCGTAGTAAGAAGAAAACTCAATCGATATTTTTCCTTCTTCCCATACATAAGGAACTTGATAATAAACTAAGAACTCAGGGTCGTAACCTAATGCGAACCTGAAACCGAGATTTTCATTCCTTCCCCTGAAGTTTTTTATTAATACATCAAAACCGTAGGAAAGTTTATTCCAATCCCCTTCTTTAAGATCGGCAAACGGGATAGGCCAGATGTACCAACTCTCTTCTACTTTGATGAGTAGAATTGTAATATCACCCGCTTCTTTCAAGAATAAATCTACATGAGTAAAAATACCGAGGCTATAAATACGTTCCCTGTTATAATCGGCTACTTTACGGGTTATTGTATCGTTGATTGAAAATGTCACTTCTCTTAAAATGATATAAGGTTCTGTTACAGAATTCCCTTCTATCTCAATCGAATCAATAACGGCGGGATAATTTGTATGGATATTAAATGTATCATCCTGTGAATAAACGCTTCCCTGAAGCAGAATAAAGATTAAAACAATCCCCGATTTGAAAAAACTTAGCTTGAATCTACTCATTAATTAAAACAACGCTGGTATTCAATCTTAATACATTTTCCCTCAATCACCTTTATCCCCTCATTTTCAAGTGCGGCAACTGCTGAATCGTTTTTAATTCCCAGCTGGAACCAAACGTATTTTGGTTTACATAAAATCAAGTCTTGTATTATTTCTTCAATTCTTTTTGAGTTGACAAAAACATCAACAAGATCAATCTGCCCGGGAATTTCAAATAGCTTTTTATATACAGTAATACCATCAACTTCTTTTAGTTGAGGGTGAACACCATAGATGTAGTAACCTTTTCCCTTAAGGAAATTAGCTATCTTCAAACTGTCGCGGTATGGTTTGTCCGATATTCCTACAACTGCAATATGTTTTATTTCTTTAAAGATGTTATAATATTCATTCATAAAAACAATTCATTTTAAAAACCGGTTTGTACTCCGAATCCAGAACACAAACCGGAAAAGATAATTCATGATCCATTATTTATAGTCAGACACAGGGTTACAGCTACAAACAAGATTTCTGTCTCCATATGCGTTATTCACTCTTGCCACAGAAACCCAAAACTTGTGGTTCTTAACCCATTCGTCAGGGAACACCGCTTTTTCACGCGAGTACGGGAACTTCCATTCATCAGAAATAACCATCTTTTGCGTGTGCGGTGAGTTTTTCAATACATTATTAGTTTTATCTGCTTTGCCGTCTTCAATTTCTTTAATCTCTTCCCTAATTGAAATCATCGCATTACAGAATCTGTCTAATTCAAACTTCGATT
>DAIRET010000156.1:0-6925 GCA_036795455.1 Ignavibacteriaceae bacterium | reverse complement strand
ATATAAAGTATTCATTTAAATCCACAGGCAGCAAACATATAATTTTCTCGCCGGGTAAAGAATACTTATTGATCCAGAACTACGAATTTTCTCAACAAAAGGAAGATTATATAATAACCGGTTATATATTCGACAAGAACTTCAAACAATCAACAACAATAACAACAACAGCTCCTTTCGATTTACCTCACGGTGTATTCAGTATAAATGATAATGGGATTATTGCTTATTTCAATCCTCTTAATTACTCCCTGAAAATATTTAACGGCAGCAGTATCGACAGCATGATTCTTGAGAAAGATATCCCATTCGAAATGGAGCGCGAATCATTTATCTGCATGAACAATGAATTCGTGTTTATAGCATCCACCTTAACACCCGTCAGTTTGGAAACCCCGCAGGAAAATGTTCTTTTATTCAAAGTTGATTTAAAATCCTTCACATACGAAAAGAAAAAAATCTGGTTGTCGGCATTAACATATTTTAACCTGGTTGATGACGAATTGGTTTTATCCGGTGTTTCTTTCGAGGATTTTTTACCGGCGCACATGATTTTAAAAATGGATAAAACATTTTCCGTATTGGCTGAAAACAAAACATACGCAGTAGAAAAATTGATTAAAAGCGGGAATAGTTTTGTTGGCTCGTTTTCTAACTATGTCTATCGTTTCGAGAACGATCTCGCACTGGCGGATATCGGCACTTTAAAAAATGATGAAAGAGTTATTAACATATCGGAAAACGAAAACGGGATTATCCTTGTTATTGCGAAGCAGGGCAACATATATTTAACAAGGTTCCGGGAGAATTTTGCATTCGACTTTAATTTATCCTCTACCATATTAAATGCAAAGAATTTCAAGAGGATGATTGTAGATAGGGAAGTTTATATCCATACAGATCAGAAAACGTATATATTCAAATAAAGTTTCTTCAGCTTTGGAGGCTTAAATGAAAAAACTGACAATATTGTTCTTATTTTTTAGTTCATTGTTCTTTAACTTAACGGCGCAATCCGGGAAGATTGCAGGTAAAGTTACCGACGCAACAAACGGCGAGGCTATCCCCTTTGTCAATATTTTGATAGAAGGAACTACAATGGGTTCGGCATCTAATATTGATGGAGAGTATTTTATAATCAATATTCCTCCGGGCATTTATTCGGTAAGGGCTTCGGCTATCGGCTACAACGCTGTTACAGTACAGAATATAAAAGTACAAACAGGTTTTACTACAACACTCGACTTTTCACTTGGTGTTGCCGCTGTCGAACTCGGGGAAGATGTTCTGGTAGTTGCCACAAGACCGATGGTTCAAAAAGATTTAACGGCATCAACTTCAACAGTAGGCGCCGACCTTATATCCGAACTACCGGTTACGGAAATTAATGATATTCTACAACTGCAAGCAGGTATTGTATCCTCAGGTGGCGATCTTCATATACGCGGTGGTCGTAAGGGACAAATCGCTTTTCAGATTGACGGTGTTCCGGTTACGGATGCTTACGACGGAGGCTCCGTTATTGAAGTAAGTGCTTCGGCAGTTCAAGAACTCCAGGTAATCAGCGGTGCTTTTAATGCTGAGTACGGGCAGGCGATGTCGGGAATTGTTAATCTTGTTACTAAAGACGGTGGCAACGATTTCAACGGGAGCGTATCGGCTTACACGGGCGGTTATGTCTCCAACAAAAGTGATAAATTCTGGGGCATTGAAAAAATCGAACCGTTCTCAATCCGAAGCGTTGAGGGGAGTTTAAGCGGTCCTATTATTAAAGATAATTTGTTTTTCTTTGCCACCGGAAGGTATTTATACAATAAAGGTTACTACTTCGGCAAAAGAACGTTCCTTGTTACAGACCGTGCGTCAGAAGTTTCCGGTTCCGGTGGAACATTATTTAATATTACCCAGAGCGGAGATAATGCTACCGTACCGATGAACCCGAACGAAAGAATTTACGGGCAGGGTAAATTAACATATAGAATCCTGCCGGGAATGAAAGTTAGCTATAACTATATTCTTGAACGCCAGGAGTATAAAGATTTCAATTCAGGCAACCGGCTTACACCGGACAACAACCTTCAGCGTTTTAGAAGAGGTTATACAAATCAGTTATCACTTAATCACGCAATATCAAACTCAAGTTTTTATAACCTTAATTTAACTTACTACTTTAAAAACTACCGCCATTATTTATTTGAAGACATTTTTACGGGAGATCCGCAAAACCCGACGCAATATGTTGATAATTATATCCTTCAAACCCCGCCGTACAGTTTAAATATCGGCGGTACCGATTACAGCAGGTTTTATAGAAGTACCGGAACCATTTCTGCAAAATTAGATTGGACGACACAGTTTAACCAGGAAATCAATGTTCAGTTTGGTGGAGAATACAAACGGCACCAGATTTATTATGAAAGCATTACTTTATTCCCCGTTTACGAAAACGGTATTTTGACGATGGGAATCCCTCCATCAACATCAGACCAGAACAATCAATATCTCCGTAAACCGACCGAAGCCGCTGCATATGTGCAGTCCAAGTTCGAAGCATTCAACTTGATTTTCAATATCGGTGTTCGTCTTGACGTTTTCTCTCCGGACGGAGTTGTACTTAATGATCCGAGCGACCCGTATATTTATGACCCGAGAAAACCTTCAAACCGTTTTCACGACCTTAACAGGAACGGAGTTCAAGACCCGGGTGAAGCCATAAAGACATTGGAAGAAAGATTGACTTATTGGTACAGAGATGCTACTGTAAAATACCAGTTTAGTCCAAGACTCGGGCTTGCCTTCCCTATTACAGATGCAGGCGTAATACACTTTTCATACGGGCATTTTTTACAACTGCCTCCATATGAGTTAATGTATGCAAACCCTGATTTTGAAATCGGCGTTGGGTCAGGTAACCAGGGCATTTTCGGAAATGCCGACTTAAAGCCGCAGCAAACAATAAAAGGTGAAATCGGTTTACAGCAGCAAATAGGAGATGATATTGCAGTTGACGTTACAGTATTCTTTGAGGACTTTAGAAATCTTACCGGAACCCAAACAGACGAAGTGTTGGTTTATGGAAGAGGAAGCAGCTACAGTATTTATTCTAATACCGATTTCGGTTATTCAAAGGGATTCATTATAAAACTGCAGAAAAGATTTTCCGGCGGATTAGCAACAAGCTTAGATTACACTTATTCAGTAACAAAAGGAAATGCCTCAAATCCGGCCGACGCCAGAAACGCATTGGCTGCCGGTGCACTTCCCGAAACATATATTGCACCTCTGGACTGGGATCAAGCTCATACATTGAACTTGTCAATAGCTTACTCAAAAGCAAGGGATTACAGTTTTTCAATTATAGGGAATTTTTATTCGGGACAGCCGTACACCCCGGCAGTAAATAAAAACACAAACGTAACCCAAAATGCATTCCCGAGAAATAGCCAGAACAAGCCGAATATTTTTAATATCGATTTAAGACTTTCAAAAGACTTCGATATAGGCTACGGTTATTTAACTTTGTTCCTCAAAGTTTTCAATCTCCTTGATGCCGATAACCCGCGTGGAATATATGCTGATTCGGGAGACCCGATATTTACATTTGGCAGGCTCGAAGCTGAAAAAATTAGTCCGACTTTATATTATAACTCTCTTGATCAATTGTATCTTAACCCGGGACATTTCTCGGAACCAAGAAGAGTTGAACTCGGATTATCTTATAACTTTTAATATTTAGGAAAACCTTTATGAAAAAATTAAGTTTAAGTTTATTGCTGATAGGAATAGTGTTGATAAGTTCCGAATTGGTGGGACAAAGAGGCGATCCGAACCTGGTTACAGTAGGATTACATACCGGTAACCGTATCGGTATTTCTTTTCATAACGACGGGCAGATTGCAGGTATCCTATCCGGTGTTGATATTCGCGGTGAATGGCCTTACGGCTCCGGTGAGAACTATATCGGAGATTGTATCCCTTTAATTGGAGTTGAGTTTATTAACCGCATTGGAGACACTTTACACTCGGTTATTATATCAAGAGGACCACGTAACCGACAGGCTGAAGAACGCCATCCTTATAAAAATTATTTCTGGGGATGGAACCCGATACCGGGATTTAGAAATCCAAATTATGAATCTGTTGCGATGAGTCATCTTGTAGATTCATGGCCCATTGAAGGATGGAACGACCCTGTTGCTAAAGATTGGAAAGATGAAAAAGGGAAAACACAATGGTTTGGTTATTTCGGACGGGGAATTATTAATGCAGACCAGGAAAGCTTGTTTGATGCAGATGATAATTCCGATACGGAATTTAATTTTTCATGGAATACACAAGGTGAACCTTTAGACACTTTATTCCTGCCCGACACTAAAGACCTTACAAGAAACGGTATGGGCTTAAGAATGAGAGTGCGTGGATTCCAATGGTCAAACTTTTTAGCTGAAGATGCAATCTTTTGGTTGTATGACATCACAAACGAAGGGACAACAATTTTTCGTAAAGCGGATTTCGGTACAGTTGTCGGAACTCTTGCCGGAGGTGATGGAGATAGCGGAGACGACCTCGGCTACTTCGATATTGATGAATGGATTACTTACTCGTGGGATAGCGATGGAAGCGGTAACAAAGGACAAAAGGTTGGTTACGTGGGATATGCATTCCTCGAATCACCCGGTAATCCTTTTGACTGTATAGATAACGACGATGACTCAAGAGGCGGATCACCCCGGTTTCAATCAACCGATTTTGATTCTGTTAAATATAACGCCGGAGATGTTGTAGTTTTAATTAATCCCGACACATATGAAAGGACATTACATCCGGTTGCATCAACAACCGATACCGTTTATTCAATGGGTGTTATGTTCGTAATAGAACCGGGAGTTACATATTTCAGAGAAGGTCATATCGGGTCAATAGTAAACGGTGTATCAATTCCGCATCCATCCGCATATGACGGTATAGATAACGACCTTGACGGTTTAATCGATGAGAACCAGGCAATCCACTATACAACACGTATACAGAGCGGATTATTGGGATTATCATATAAAAATTATGTAACCGGTGCAGGTTTAAGTGATTTACTGATTGACGAAAGAAGAGATAACGATATTGACGAAGACGGGGATTGGGACTACCGTTTTGATGATGTGGGAATTGATGGTTTAGGACCAAATGATGATGTTTATCCCGGCCCCGATTTCGGCGAAGGTAACGGACGCCCGGATCAAGGCGAGCCGAATTTCGGACGCACCGACCCGGATGAATCGGATCAGATAGGTTTGACTTCTTTTAACTTCTTCAACTTAACGGCTTCGCCGGATATGACTAATGATTCGTTACTCTGGAGTAGAATGACCCCGGGACGATTTGACGTAATTCCCCCAATACCGCAGGATGGAGACTTCATTTACGCATCCGGATTTTTCCCGTTGGTTCCTTCAAACGGCAACCCGGATGTAAAAGAGAGATTTTCAGTTTCACTTCTATTCGGAGAAGACCTACAGGATATAGTTGGTAACAAGCAGATTGTTCAACAGATTTATAATTCCGGTTATAAATTTCCGCAGCCTCCTATAAAACCGAAAATCACCGCCACACAGGAAGACGGAAAAGTTGTAATATATTGGGATGGTGAAACCACCGAAGGTTCACGAGATTTCATTACAAAGAAAAAAGATTTTCAGGGTTACAAGATTTACAGAGCAACCGATGCGAACTTTTCGGATTCCAGGTTAATAACCGATGGAAGAGGCGTTCTCGCTTTTGATAGACCGATTGCACAGTATGATTTAGTTGATACTATTCAAGGTTACTTTTATCCATCATATAGATTGTTGCAGCAAGTTGGCGGAACAACTTTCTACCTTGGGGACAATAACGGAATTGTGAACAAGTTTATCGATAGCAACGTAGTTCTTGGACAAACTTATTACTATGCCGTTTGTTCTTATGATGAAGGAGATGCTTCGCAGGATATCTTCCCGACTGAGAACTCAAAATTTATTCGGCGTTCCAGTACCGGTGAAATTATAACCGACGACAATACAGCTTTCATTACTCCCGGTTTTAGACCGGCAGGGTATGAAAAAGCTAAATTTATAGATTTTACCAAATCCCCTGGTTTTATTGGTACAGGTAAAATTGATATTGAAATTGTAGACGATAAAGCCATAAACGATAGATTCAAATACGAAATCGTTTTTGAAGATTCGGGAATATCGTCAAATACAACGAACTGGACTTTAATCGACTTACAGACCCCGGACACTATACAGTACGTTTATGAAGGGGATATAATTATAGTGAACCCGTTAGAGACAATTACTCTTCCTTCCGGTACAGACACAATTTATGTGAATGGTTTACCTATAAAGTCGAACGGTGCTACATATACAGCGGGATATGATTCACTTGTAAACAAATCAAATCTGTTTTTAGGGAATACACCGATAAGACAGGGATTTAGAGTACAATTGTATAACGATCAGGTTATAAAACTTGATACTGCTAAATCAAGTTTTGTTGATTATAGTTCATTAACAAAACCGGATTATAATGTACAGGTGCTGTCCGATTCCGCATATCCAGCAAACAGCGGCGCCGCAGTACCGAACGATTATCTGATTGAGTTTTTCGATACAATCGTTGACACATCCCTTGCAGATACTTTGTTGCCGAACATCCCGAGAAATAGAGCCCCTGCAACACCGATTAATTTCAAGGTTACAAATCTAACCAAAGGAAATAATGTTAAGGTTGCATTCAGAAAAACAGGTACAATTACAACCGTTTACACAATTGATTTTAAGGAAGAATACCTTGGACAGTTGAAAAGAACATGGAGAGTGATTGTACGTTATGCAGGGAACAACATACCTTTGGAGAGTTCAGGGAAACTAACCTTTGCCACCACCAA
>DAIRET010000155.1:0-6997 GCA_036795455.1 Ignavibacteriaceae bacterium | reverse complement strand
TACTAAACAATTATCCTTCAAGTGATGCTATACCGGGTGGACTTTTTATTAAAGGGCTTGCCGAAAATGAACTTGGCTTGTATACCAATGCTCGTGCAAGTTTTGAAAGATTAATTAATAATTACCCGAATAGTCCGGATTTTGTAACGGCAAGAATACAAATCGGTTTTACATATTTTAAAGAAGCCAAGTACGAAGATGCTCTTGCTGTTTATAGTGATATTATTGAAAAAAAATATGAAGACCTTGATTCTTCCTTAATATATTTCGAGTTAATGAATGTTTACAACGAGCTGAAACGATTCGACGAAGCTCTCGCTTGTTTTGACAAGGTTAATTTCGGAACCCCTTATTACACTGCTGCTCTTGGGAAAGCAATCAAAATTTACGGACAGAGGAGTGAATACGATAAAGGTATTGCTTTGCTGAATGAAGTAAAAGAGAAAGCAGAGAAGGTAGATTCGGTTTATTATACGGCGGATATAAATTTTACATTTGCCGATCTTTATATCTCTAAAAACGAGTATAACACTGCAGTTGAATATTTGGGAAAAGTAATACAGGATTCAGTTTTACCGGCTGAAAGAAGTATTCTGAAAATTCAGTCACAGTACGCCCGTGGCGTATTAAACTACCAGATTGAAAATTTCCAGGATGCAGTAAAAGACCTTGAATTTGTTCTTGAAGATGACCAATTTAAAACCACGTTATCAGGTTATGTCAGGAATGCTAATGAAAAATTAGCACTCGCATACTCCAAAACCGGGAAGAAAGATAAAGCCATAGAAATGGTGAACGAACTGCTGACTTCAGCTAAAGATGAGAAGGAAAAAGGAAGTTATAACGCTTTAATTTCGGAAATTTATTTTGAAGCAGGTGATTACAGGAAAGCAATTGAATGGGGCAGGAATGTTCTTAAGGCAGAAGGTCTTGTTGATGAAACATACATCAATTCTTATATAACGATTTCTAATTCATATAAAGAGCTGAATGATCTTGCCAACTCGGCATCTGTATTACTCGAAGCGAGCGAAAAATATCCTAATTCACCTGAAATACCGTTGGTTCTTTATTCTCTCGGTGCTTTGTATTTCGACACACAGGAGTTTGATAAATCGGCTAACATTTTCGGTAAGTTCATTACTACTTATCCAGAACATGTAAACGTGAAGGAAGCGAGATACTTTAGAGCATATGCTTATTACGAATTAGGCAACTGGGCACAAGCAAGTACGGCATTCAGGCAGTATGTAGCAGCGTATCCGGGTGAAGACGCAGCCATTGAAAGTCAATATTATGCAGCGGAAGCATTGTTCAACGCAAAAGAGTACAACAATGCAATAAATGAATACCGCAAAGTTTATCAGAGACACCCGAATTCAGATTATGCACCTATGGCTATGTATAATGAAGGCTGGTGTTATTTTGAACTGCAAAGCCCGGACAAAATGGTTGAGGTTTTCAATAGACTGGCTTCAAGGTATCCGAAATCGTCGTTTGCAGGTGATGCTTTGTTTACAATCGGTGATTATTATTACAATATTAAAGATTATGTGAAATCTTCCGAAGCATATACGAATTTAATAGAAAAATTTCCTAATTATGAAAAGATAGATGAAGCTAAAAGCCTGGTTTACGATTTATCGCAAATCAATTCATATTTAGAATATGAAAAGGCAATGAAACTCTTTGATGCAAGGAATTATCAAAAAGCGATCGAAGAATTAACAAAGCTTTATGAAAAATATCCTGATGCCAGTATAGCAGTAGGCTGTCAGGTTAACATTGCAGCCTCTTACGAAATGTTGGAAGATTTCAGGGAAGCTGCAAGATGGTACAAAAGAATAATTGAAAATTATTCCGACAGTAAAGATGATAACGAGCGAAGTGCTGTCTTCTTTGCAAAAGAACACTTAGAATGGATAGAAAGTAATTACTAATTTGATTTTAATTTCTCGGAGGTATTTAATTTGAACTCTATTATTTTACTCTTTCAAGGCACAGCCGCGGCTGAAAGCAATTGGTTAATGGATAACTGGCTAATGTCCTTTATTATAAAAGGTGGTCCCGGTATTATGGTTCCCCTATTTCTTTTTTCGATTATTACAATAGCCATTCTGATGGAAAGACTCTATAAATATTATTCTGTTCCGAATGATAAAAAAGCCGGTGCCATTTTAGATGAGTTGAACGAATTGATCAGAAAATACGGCAATATTGATAAGGTTGTTGAATACCTAAAAACTCACAAAACAATCTTATCTTTTGTCTTCTTAAAAGTAATTATGCGTTACAAGTTTTTAGTTGAAGAAAAACGCCCGATTCTTGACATGCGTAATGAATTGTTAGATACTGCAGAAGAATCTACAAGAGAATACCTGGAAGAGTTCCTTCCGATTATTAATACAATATCGAGTGTTGCTACTTTATTGGGACTTCTCGGAACAATTATCGGTATGATCTCCTCTTTTGATGAAATCGCAAAGGGAGGTAAAGGTGATCCGGCAGTAGTAGCAGGCGGTATTTCAATTGCTCTTTTAACTACTGCAAGCGGACTTATCGTAGCAATTCCGGCAGTTCTCTCCTTCAGCTTTTTAAGAAGAAAACTTGATAAGATAATGGGTAAACTGCAACCGTTTTCTAATCATTTTATTAATTTTGTTTTACGTGATGTTGCAAGGTTATCCACTTACAAAGCTATGCTGATTACAGCCTACAGGGATGGAGTCCTCAATGTTGATGAACAAAAATTCTTGAAGGAAAAACGGATTGAACTGAATATATCCGATGAAGAGTTCGGTAAACTCGCTAAAGAAGTTCAGGAAGAAACAGGTGCTAAAATTGATCTGGATAAACTCGGAGATTAATAATGGCAAAGAAAAAAGGTAGTCAATTAGCAGAAATTGCAATGGATAACACACCGATGATCGATTGTGTTTTCCAGCTTTTAATTTTCTTTATGGTTACAACTGTATTTGCTGTTCAAAGCGGACTGAAAGTCGATTTACCGCAGGCATCAACATCGGATGCACCACCTGAAAAAGACCTAAGTATTACTATCTCCGAAAAAGGAGAAATGGATTTAAACGGCACTATGGTTTCAATTGATAACCTTGAAGAACAACTGAGAATTCAAAAAGATATTTTTGGCAGTAAGGTGTTAATAATTAAAGCGGACAGTAAAGCGAGACACGGAATCGTGGTTGACGTAATGGATGCCGCAAAAATTGTAGGTATCGATCAACTTGCTATTGCAACCGATAAAGAAGAAGAAAATCAAAGTGGCAGTTAAACTAGACGATGACACAGAATAGTTACAACATACCCGGGTTAGAACTTTCGGGGTTTATTGCCAAGTCGATTTATTCGGTAAGGAAGCAATTGCTCTGGTTTATCGGCATTAGTATGCTGATACACATGATCCCCATTATTTCTAATCTGCAAATATCTACGGATGTTGTTGAAAAAAAACGTCCGCCGACAAGTGTTAAGTTTATTCAAAGAGCACCAAGGCTGCAAAAAACTCTTGAACTACAAAAAACTCCGAAAATTGTTGAGCGAAATATTCAAAGAAAAATGTCGCCGCAAAGAATGAGCATGATGCCGAGAACAATGACAACCGCTTCTTCGCATGGCGGTACTGCGCTCGGTTCACTTGCACGTCCCGGTGAATTTGTAGATAGAACATTTTCACCGCAGCAACAATTTTATGGTCCTAATATTTCAACTGATGTCGTTAATACCCGCGCCGGAAGTAAATCAACTTCAGGTTTGAAAGATGATTTAATTGACTATTCAAACTTCAAGGATAGATTTGCAGGCTGGGTTGAACAAGGAAAGAACAAAAAAGACATTAGCGGTTATCTTGAGTTTTATCAATTGCAGTACCGCGGCAGTAAGATGGATGAGAATAACGAACCCGGTTGGAACGTTGTTCCTCAAGCACTTCCTGCAGTTGTTGAATATGCTCAGGCAAAAACTAAACTTGAAATAACCTTGAAAGGGGCAATCAGACTTGATTCAAAAGACCTGATGTCCGTTCCGATGTTATACATGATGGGTTCGGAAACCGAACCTTTGTATACAGCCCAGGAAGTGAAAAATCTTGAAAAATATTTACGGGGCGGCGGATTCTTATTTATTGATGACGGATATGCGGCTCGCTGGGGTTCGTTTAACCAAAAATGTAGAAAGATGATTGAGGATGCACTCGGTTACGATGCTGAATTTGAGAGGATTGCTAATAATCACTGGATATATCACTGCTGGGAAGACTTTGCAGGTCCACCTCCCGGTGAAGATGAAATTAGACCGAATCCTAATCATCCTGTAAAAGAAAGATACCGTTATCTTGAAGGAATCTTTTTAAATGGCAGATTAGTCGTTTTACTTAGCAGTAAGGGTTATTGTAAAGCGTGGGGTGCCTGGCCCAGAAATCCTGCCAGCCTTGGCGGTCCGCAGGATAATACAAGGCAACTACAATTTGCAATTAATGTGGTTGTATTTGCTTGTACACAGAAAGGTGGAATTATTGATCAAAATAAACAAAAGCTTGCAGCACAACAATAATTGATATGATTATGAAAAAATTACTGATTACAACATTTATAGCACTCGTTTTTGCAGGGTGTAATTCAATTTATAAATACGTTTTTCTTCCTCCCGAAAGGTTGGAATATAGTTTATTACCTGACCCGGATATGACACTGGGTGGGGGAGACAGCAGTTATTTTATCAGTAAAGATGGTAAAATGGTAGGCTACGATGCCAAAAACTGGAAAATTGAAATCCGGTATATGTCGGACTACCAGTTGAATAACTTCGAGTTTCCCGATGAATCGAAACAAGGCGAGTTCTCGGGCAATCCGTTTACATATGCAAATTGGATTGATCCACAGTTAGGTTATACTCCAAGGCGATTTACTGTCTTTAAAGTTACAATTTATAACTATACAAGTTCAAAAATTAATTTTGACCCGGAAAATTCGGTATTACAGACCGATAGAGGTGATTATTTTAACGCATTCGGACGCGAGAAGAAAAATGCTAAGTATCAAAGTCTCGAAGAGTATTACCAGAGAAGAAAAGGTACCGCAGGTGTTGATGAAGAAATATTTGAAACACGTCTTGGTATTGCAAGAAGAACAATGCTTACTTACGGGCGTCCTATTTATAAAGGTGATACAAGGGACGGCTTGATAATTTTTGATCCCATCACGGATGATGTAAAAAAACTTAAAATAACTATTGACCGGTTTATTGTAGGTTACGACGAAAATAACGACCCGAGTGAGTTCCAGAACCTTGAGTTTTTCTTCGATCAAATCGCCACCGAAAGAGAAGAAATGAGTGAAGAGGAATTGAAAGTCGTTGCTAAAAAAGACAGCGGGATGGTAAGTTTTTCTGTTGCTCAATTAAGGTATAATGTTCGTCCCGGAGTTGACAATTTTGATCAACCATGGAACCCGATGCCGCGCAGTATTCCTTCTCTAATAAACAGTGCAGAAAAAAGTTTCCCATCGAAAATTAAATATGTCCAGGGGAATTTTGAAGAAGAAGCCGTTCGCAATTCGAAAATGGCATTCTTGTTTTTAAGCGGTTCTTTGCCGGAATTCAGTGCAGGATTTATAACCAGTTGTGCCGACTATTTAAGCCAGGGTGGTTTAATTTATATCGATAATGTATTTTTCAGGAGTGAATACCCGTTTATACAATCAATGGAATCGTTTATTGCTGATGTTCAAAAAAAGATAACTCAAAAAACAGAATATAAAAGAATCAATTTTGACCACCAGATATTTAAAGGATTGAAAACAGTCTCCGTATTACCCCCCGGAGTTGACGATAAGACTTCTAATTATCCTAGGCATGATGAAGTTAAAGGATTGTTTATTGAAGGTAGATTAGCTGTAGTTCTTTCTGCAAAAGGTTACCCGGTTTATTGGTCGGGAGAAGGTGTTACGGATGATGCCTCATTTCAAACGGATTTCGGTATAAATTTACTATATTATTCAATTAAAAAATAGACAGTATTGAGACAAACTATGAGACTATTTCTTTTTTACATTCTTTTTCTTTTTGTATCGGTGCCGGTTTTAAGCAGTGAACCGGATATGAAGGAAGAAAAAAAATCGAGGTACGATTTACTTGCAGAGTCTAAAAGTATGTATAGTAATGTACCTAATGCTAATCCAATGAATCCGCGCTATGTTCGTTCAATTATTTTTTCCTTTATTATTCCAGGTGCAGGACAGACGTATACCGGGAATGAATTGAAAGGTGCAGCATTTACTTTATCTTTTTTTGGTACTGCACTCGGTGCTATCTTAAACAATAATAACTTTAATGGAAGAGAAGAAAGAATTAGCAATCTATTAACAGAGTATAAAAATGCCGGTACATTTGCAACTGCTAACAGTATCTGGTCTCAGATTGTAGATGAAAAAACAAATAGAGATAATGACAACACGCGTAGGAAAATATTTACTTATGCTGCTATCGGTATCTGGTTATTAAATATGGCGGATGTTATTTTCTATAATACAGACGCCGGACCGGATGAATTTGCCAAAGCGGATAATTCAAAATTTCAATTTGCAATCCAGTCAATGGACAATTTTAATGGGATTGCACTTAAATATAATCTTCCATAAATTTGAAACGGATATGAAAACACAATTGATTTACAGAGTATTTTTACTAATTTTTTTTACGGGTATAATCGCTTGCGAAAATCCGCAAGATATACCCGAACCGACTCATTATAATAGGGTACCTCAGCCGCAAAGTTTTACTGCCGTTGTTGGTGATACTACAGCAACTGGAAAATATAGTGTAACATTAAACTGGAATGTTAGTTCTTTGGATAATATTCGAGAGTTTGAGATACATAAAAAGGCTGTTTCAAACTATTTTGTGCCAAGGGGATTAACAGCAACAACGACATATCTTGATACATTTAATTTGAATTTTACAGATTCTGTAGTTATTCAGTACT
>DAIRET010000154.1:0-7077 GCA_036795455.1 Ignavibacteriaceae bacterium | reverse complement strand
AATTGATTTAGAGACTGAAGAATTGGAAGCCTCTCCAGAAGAAGAAAAGAAAGAGTTACTACTCGTTAAATTTCTTGAGTTCTGCAGAGACAATACGGATGAACTTTTTATAGTTGGTGATCTCTTCGATTACTGGTTCGAGTATAGATTTGTCTATCAGAAAGGTTATTACAGAACACTGACGGCATTAAAGGACCTTACGGAACACGGTGTCAAAATACATTACTTCATCGGCAATCACGATTTTATGCACAGGGATTTCTTTACAAAAGAATTCGGAATAACCATGTATGAAAAAGAGATTTCAATAGATTTAAATGGAAAGCAATTCTTTATCGGGCATGGGGACGGACTTGTAAAAAATGATTTAGGTTATCTTATTCTTAAAAAAATATTAAGGAACAAATTTTTCCAGGGTTTGTATTATCTCATTCACCCGGATCTGGGTGTAAAAGTCGCCAGTTTTTTTAGTAAATCAAGCAGGGATTACACAACAAAAAAGGACTACGGCGAAGCAGACGGATTATTCGATTCTGCAAAAAGTATTATTAATCGTGGTTATGATTACGTTATTTTCGGGCATTTGCATTCACGTCAATTCATACAAGAAAACCGTGGTTATTACATTAACCTCGGCACATGGCTCGATAAACCTTGCTACGGTGTTTTTCATAACGACAAATTTGAAATTGTAGATTGGTATTAAAATGGGAAACGGATTTAATAACGAAGACTATCGAAATAACATCAGGAAGAAAAAAAAGAAGAAAAGAAAAGTTCTTACTACAGTTCTTATAGTATCTTCAATAATAATAGTGTTGTTGGTTTTCTTAGGCATTTATATTATAGATGGGGTACCTCCACTTGAAGAACTCGAAAATCCGAAACCTCATCTTGCAAGTAAAGTCTATACAGTTGACGGTGAACTTCTCGGGCAATTTTTTATTGAGAACAGAATTGAAACGGATATTGACAGTATCCCTAAACATCTAATTAATGCTTTGATTGCTACCGAAGACAGAAAATTCTATGATCATTGGGGAGTAGATCTGGATCGGTTGGCTAAAGCAATTATTAAAAATATTATTACTTTATCAAAAAGCGGGGGAGGAGCAAGTACGATTACCCAACAGCTTTCAAAAAATCTTTACAGTTTAAAAATTTCAAAAGAGAGTTTTTATGATACTGTGATTAGGAAGATTAGGGAGTGGATTACAGCAATACAGATTGAAAGCAATTTCACAAAAAAGGAAATATTAGAGCTTTATCTGAATGTGTCATATTTCGGTAAAAGCGCTTTTGGAGTTGAATCTGCAGCTAATGTTTACTTTGATAAAAAAGCAAAAGAACTAACTGTACCGGAATCGGCTTTACTTGTAGCTCTGTTGAAATCATCTGTTTATTACGACCCTGAAAGAAGATACGATAATGCCTTAAGAAGAAGAAATCTTGTCATGCTGAAAATGGTTGAAACAGGTTTCCTTTCCGAAGAAGAATATAGTAGAATGAAAGAAGAACCTATTGTCCTTGCACAAGGATTAAAAGTAAAACATAAAAGTGAAGCACCTCATTTTCTTGAATATATACGGCAGCAGATGTCGGCAATGGCAGATAAATACGGATACGATTTATATCGTGATGGACTTAGTATTTATACATCACTTGATATGAGGATGCAGCGAATTGCTAACAAAGTAGCTGCAGAACACTTGAAAGAATACCAGGATTTGTTCAATAAAAATTGGACATGGGAAAGAAATAAAACTGCGTTAAATTCTCTTCTTGATAAAGCGATTAAAAATGATTCCCGTTACAGGGAAGCAGATTCAAAAACAGAAAAAGAATTTGTTTACAACCGGTTAAAAAATGATCAAAGTTTTATTGATTCAGTGAAAAAAGCAGAAAGCACAATACAGGTCGGGTTCGTTGTTATTGATGCTAAAAACGGTCAAATCCGTGCAATGGTTGGAGGTGAGAACCAGGAGTTTTTATACGGGCTTAATCATGTTACACAAATAAGAAGGCAGCCAGGTTCTTCATTCAAACCTTTTGTTTATACTGTTGCAATTGATAACGGTTATTATCCGGCTTATTCTTTAGTCAATCAAAAATTTGATTATAACGGTTGGTCTCCGAACAATAGCGATAATTCATACGGCGGTTATATGACTTTAAGAAGAGCACTGGCTTTATCCGTAAACGTTATTGCAGGAAGATTAACTATTTCGGAAATGGCACCTCCTACACAGGTTATTAAATATGCTAAGCGAATGGGAATTAATTCACAGATGTCGCCGTATCCTTCAATTGCTCTCGGTACTTTCGAGGTTTCTCCGCTTGAATTAACTTCAGCGTTTGCAACTCTTGCTAATAAAGGTGTTTATGTTAGCCCGATATCTATTCTTCGAATAGAAAACAAGAACGGGATGGTTTTGGATGAATTCAAACCTGAGCATAGAGAAGCAATTTCACCTCAAACTGCTTCAATTGTTGTTAATATGATGCAGGATGTTTTAAATTATGGGACAGGTGCAAGAACAAGACAGTTTTTCCATAGACCTGCAGCGGGCAAAACTGGAACAACCCAGGAATTTGCTGATGCATGGTTCGTTGGATTTACACCTCAATTAGTCGGCGGAGTGTGGACTGGATTTGATGACAGAAGAGTCCGATTCAACGGATGGTATGGACAGGGAGCAAGAGCATCAATGCCGATTTGGGCAAAGTTTATGGAGAGAGCTTACAAGGAAATAAATCTACCACTTGAATATTTTGAACTTGCCGAAGATGTTACTTCCGTTTCTTTTTGCAGAGAATCGGTTGAACAGGGTGATGCAAAACTCGCCACTTCAAATTGTCCCGATAGAATTTCGGATTTAGTAAATAAAAATAAAATGCCGGGCGAATGTACAATTCATTCCGGTAGCGGAAGATTTTCGAGAGATAAAAGCGGAACTGAGTGGTAAACTCTTTCACCGATGAAAAATTATTGCTATTTTTGCATTCATAATTTGCCCGGATGGCGGAATTGGTAGACGCGCTAGGTTCAGGGTCTAGTCCATGTACTTGGGTGGGGGTTCGAGTCCCCCTTCGGGCACACTCTAAATGAAAAACGATTTTAATCTTTTATCCGCTTACAACGAAGCAATTCGTTTTACACGCTCTCACTACGAGAATTTCCCTGTTATATCTTTCCTTATTCCGAAAGAACTATATCATCATGTAGCTATTATCTATTGGTTTGCAAGAACAGCTGACGATATTGCGGATGAAGGAGTATTATCCCCTGTAGATAGAATTAAAAGACTTGAATCATTTGAGCAAAAATTGTCCCAATTAATTTCAGGGAATTGGAGTACAAATCTTGAATTTGCTCTCGCTAATACAATTAAAGAAAAACAATTATCACCCGGGTATTTCTTTAACTTACTTGCTGCTTTTAAACAGGATGTAATTGTAAAAAGGTATCAATCATACCATGAATTATTAAATTACTGTAAAAAATCGGCAAACCCGGTCGGAAGATTAATCCTTGAATTATATAATATCCGTGATAATGAATTGCAGGCTTATTCAGATAAAATCTGCACCGCTCTTCAAATAACTAACTTTTTGCAGGATATTTCTATTGATTATGAAAAAGAGAGGATTTATATTCCGCAAGAAGATTTGTCCCGGTTTGCAGTTGACGGAAAGAATTTCGAGAAGAAGTTAATCAATGATAATTTCGTTCAACTAATGGAATACCAAATCCAGTGTACTGAAAATCTTTTTAATGACGGGAAGCAGTTAATCAAATTTCTTCCCGGTCGTCTTAAATATGAAATCAAATGGACGATACTCGGAGGTTTGGAAATTCTTAATCTTATTAGAAAAAACAAGTACGATATTTTTAATAATAGACCGAAGTTGGACAAGAAAAGATTCATTTTACTTTTAATTAAATCAGTTTTATGGCATTAGAAACCGCAAAGGATATCTCGAAAAAAAGCAAAAGTAGTTTTTACTATGCTTTTAATTTATTACCTGCCCCCAAAAGGGATGCGATGAATACTGTCTATGCATTCTGCCGTAAAACCGATGACATTGTTGATGAAGGAATTGAAACTGACTCGCAGAAGTATCACAAACTTGTAACCTGGCGTACCGAACTTGAGAATGCTTTTAATAACAATTCCGAATTTCCGCTGCTGAATAAAGTAGCTTCAACAATTAGCCAGTTTGATATTCCGGTTGAACATTTCTTTGAATTGATAAGAGGAATGGAAATGGATCTTCAAAAATCGAGATATGCTTCTTTCGATGAATTAAAACTTTATTGTTACAGGGTTGCTTCAACAGTTGGATTAATGTGTATAGAGATTTTCGGTTATAAACATAAGTCGGCTAAGGAATTTGCCGAAGACCTCGGGATTGCTTTACAGCTTACCAATATATTACGCGATGTTGCCAAAGATGCGAAGAATGATAGAATATATATTCCGCGTGAAGAAATGGAAAAGTTTAATTATTCTGAAGCAGATTTGTTAAACGGTGTTTACAACGATAATTTCATTTCACTTATGGAATTCCAGGCAAACCGCGCAAAAAGATATTTCGATAAAGCCACACACTGCTTGAATTTTGAAGATAAAGCATCAATGTTTGCAGCAAGAGCTATGCAGCATATTTACTATCGAATACTTGAGCGGATAATCCAGGCTAAATACGATGTGTACAATAAAAACATAAAACTTTCAAAATTTGAAAAAGTCGGTATTTCGCTTGGTGTGTGGGTTAAATACAATTTGGTTTACTAAGCCCCACCATTAATTTATCTAAAGAGCAAATCTAAAAAGTATTGAAGAAAAAAGTTATTATTGCAGGTGGGGGATTTGCCGGACTTTCTTCTGCAGTTTATCTCTCCCAAAAAGGTTTCCATGTTGAAGTAATTGAATCAGCACCAAAATTAGGCGGTAGGGCATATTCATTTAAAGAAGAAAAACTTGATGAAATAATCGATAACGGACAGCACCTATTAATGGGATGTTACGATTACACTCTTGATTTCTTAAAGCTAATAGGCGGATATGATAAGTTAATAATACCCGGTTTTTTTAACGTTGTTTTCTATGGGAAAGATGGGAAAGAATATTCAATAAAAACTCAGTCGAATTTTTACCCTTTCAACCTTTTAAATGCATTTCTAAAATATGATTACTTGAGTTACAGAGAAAGACTAACAGCGATTTCATTTCTTGTAAAACTGGTATTCCTGGATGCTGACAAGTTTAAGGAATACACGGTAGCAGAACTACTTGAAAAGTTTAATCAGACAGAGAAAATTTGCCGGGCATTCTGGGATTTTATAATCATCGGAGCTATGAATTGCAGTGCTCAAAAAGCCTCCGCTTCTATGTTTATGAAAATATTAAAACAAATGTTTTTAAGAAACAATTTTTCAACTAAACCAATTTTACCCGGAACAGGTTTAAGCGAATTATACTGTGAACCATCAGAAATCTATTTAAAGAAGAATAACGGATCCATTTTAATCTCGGAAAAAATCCACGAAATCAAAACTGAAAAGGGGAGCGTAACTGAAATTCTTACCGATAAAAGAGTTATTACGGATTTTGATTATGTTGTCTTTGCTATTCCACCGTATGCGTTGGAAAAGATTAAAGGGTTTGAGTTGAATGAGATGATAAAGTTTAATTACTCACCGATCATTTCTGCACATATCAAGTTAAAAGTGAATAATCTGAATTTTAATTATTGCGGTTTGATTGAGTCGCCGATTCATTGGGTGTTTAATCACAAATCATTTATAACTACAGTTACGAGCGATGCTAAAGATTTTGTCAATCTTTCTAATGAAGATTTTTTTGATTTTACACTTAAAGAACTTGAAAAGTATTTGAAACTTGATAAGAAAGATGTTGTAAGCTACAAAATCATCAAAGAAAAACGGGCAACATTTATACCCGATATACAATCTTTTAATAAAAGACCGGGGTATAAAACCAAATTTGATAATCTTTTTTTAGCGGGTGATTGGATTGAAACCGGTTTACCCGGCACAATTGAGAGTAGTGTGAAAAGCGGGAAAGTTTTAGCTGATACCTTTTTTCAATCATTGAATTTAAACTCTTTAAAGAGGTTGTCTTAAAATTATTTGCTTTATTAACATGAAGCTCAAGCAAAAACTATTAAGACAACCCCATTCTTTTTATTCCCTCTTAAATAAAAGTTTGAGTAGTTTGTTATAATCATTTTTTCCGATTACCTGGTATAGATGCTCTAATCTTTCCCCTCCGTCATTCATTGTTATTCCAACATGCGATAGCATTTCTTCACGGCTGTTCAGATAACCGGTAACATCTGAAATCATATTTGCATACTCAGAAGGATTAATTTTTGCCGTAGCTATATCTTCTTCTTTTGCTTCCACAATACAAAACCATGAATCGATTTTCACTTTATTACCGGTGTTTTTCTTAAAATTTCCAAGCGTATGAAAACTGAAGGGTGATGTTATTGAAACGTTACCCCATTCACCGAAGAGTTCAATTATCGGTTCATCTTTATTAATATTAACAGAATCTAAAAGAAGGTTATAATCGGATACGTTTTCAAGTATCAAAGAACCGATAGGGCTGATACCAAGATAGTATGTATTCTCGAATAAACTCTTCAGTACAAGGTTATTTTTCAACAATGTAACATTGTGTGGATATGTAGTCTCCAAAACTCTTTCAGTAAATTCTTCAATAATACCCATTCCCATTACTTCCGGTTTTTTAGCCGATAATTCGTGTGATGGGGCGTTACTCATAACCTTATCAAAAGGGCATTTTTCGCAATTAAAGTTCATATCACACAATTTGTATTCTACGTTGTTGGATGCCATCCAGATACATTTTAAGTTTTCAAGACTATTTGTTCGGCTTCTATTATTAGTTTTCATTTCAATTACCTGCTATTACTTAAGTATTATATAGAAAGAAAGTTTTTCTCGAACTCACTTACAGTTTTCTCATCAAAATTTGATAGAACACCCTCAACTATATTTCCACCGTCAGCCATTGTTAAACC